>JAAYUJ010000067.1 GCA_012517775.1 Deltaproteobacteria bacterium | reverse complement strand
GGGTTGGAGAAGACCCATGTCCATCTCCGGAAATACGTGAAGAGAGCCTTCTGAATTTGCACGCCTCACACCGGCGGAAGGCCTGAAGGATATATTCCATCGGGTCCCCGGACGTCGGTTTTCATCGGAGTTATGGCGGAAGAACCTCCGCCGGGCTTTTTGAACAGCCTGTAATGGTTTCGTCGGTTACACCCAGCTGAATAGAATTCAGACAACCAATGGGAACGAGGCTCGAGCGATTTTCATCAGTGCAACCCAGAATGCCCCTCCTGCAAAATGGGTCACACCCGTTGCATCACGCATGAGCTTTGTGCTGTCTTTCTCAATATCCTCTCGCCGTTCAAACTGCCATTCAACAATCAGTCAATAAATCAAAGTCTTGGTAGACCATCAGTGCATGATAGCGCTTTTAATTGTGTTTTATATGACAAAATATGGCGAATTGCCATTCCTATTCGATTCTTTCGGTGATTTTCACAAGACTTGCCGGGGAAGAGAAACCGTATCGAGAGGAATAATGCATGGCAGGGGGTCTTCAGTGACTCCCTCTCCAGCATCCATGCGGTAACTTGAGAGTGGGCTAAGAGGAAGCCTCGATTCAATTCCCTGTGAAAAAGTGTCGGGTACTTGGACCAGGGGTGCCGTCCGTTTTAGTATTGTTGCGGTTCTTCCCCTTCACGAATCACACGCCGTCGGTTCTTCAATATCTCACCCCCGGCTTCAAATATCCAGCAGACCGCTGGAAAACTGATCCCAGTATGTGACGTGGGCGCCCTTCCAGCGAATCATGCGGGCCTCCCCATCCTGGGACACGGCGACGGCCATTGCATCCCGTACAGCCTGGCAAAGCCTGTAGGCGGCTCGATGCCGCGTACCCACTTCACTGGTGGATTCCAATACCACCATTTCTCCATCCGCGTCCAGTGCCCGAGCGACGGTCTCCACCGGTTTGAGATTTCCGGAAACGATTCCTCCAAAGCCTACCACTTCGAGAGGCCGTGTCACCACCACCGACCCGTCCACCTCAGAAAGATCGGCAATGAAGCGGGCGTATTCGGATATGGCTTCCTTGGCCCGGGCGACCTGCAGCGTCTCATTCACCAGGTAGTCCCGCCACCCCACACTCCTTTCCAGGCAGGTCGCATCGCCACACGCCTCCGCCAGAGCGTTCATGGCCTGAATGAGAAGCTGTTGAAACTGCTGTCGCGGTTCACGATCCTTGAACACGTATTTCATGTTCACATATCGGCTCAGGACTTCCGGATTTTCCGTGATTCTGCGAGGAATGGAAATGAAGAGTCCGCCATGCAGGGAGCTCCGCATGGCATTGACGATGAGGCGGGCATTCTGCTGCATCATGGCAAGGAGAAAGCCAGGCTGAATTGCCGCCCAGGGCTTTGATGATGCCCGCCGACTCCGTTCGTGGATGAGATGCAGTCTTGCCCGGTCGTTGGCACTGATACCCGTCAACCAGCTTTCGTGGGAGAGAGTCAATGAAGGTATGGAAATCTGCCCTGAGGTGAGTCTCGCCAGCACGAAGTGGCCTTTGGCCACGGTGAGCAGGCCGGGTCCGTGGACACCGACTACGAGGACGGCGGGCAAGGGGTCGAAACTCCTGTGAAGGCCCTGGATGGCCTTGAGCCAGTGAGATCCTGAGTGAACGAGTCCCCAGACCTGGGAGTCCTTATCAGGATCTGCGGTCATGCCGATGATGGATCGCTCATAGGATGCCGCCGGTGCCAGTCTCCGTAGGGTGCGCTCGTTGAAGGGCAGAGGGGATGCGAATTCCATGCGTCTGAGCCCAAGGGGAGGAGGCAGCTCCGTCTCCACCTGAGCGGGATCGATGGCAATCACGCGAAAACGAAGGGTTCGCCCTTCTTCTTGAACCATGCTCGTCTGGTAGCACACGGACAGGACATTCTC
>JAAYUJ010000525.1 GCA_012517775.1 Deltaproteobacteria bacterium | reverse complement strand
TCCCGGAATATCGATCTCTACGGAGTTGACGGACAGATGAAGGAACCTTCCGGTCAGAGTGAACGTTTTGGGATTCTGAATGTTCCCACATTGATCATCCTGAAGGGGGAAAGAGAGCTGGGAAGAATCGTTGAGCGCCCCATGCAGACTTGGGAGGACGATATCCTGTACATCCTTTCAAACGAGAACGAACCAGAGTCGGCCAGCCCGCCACGATGAGAATAGGGCTCATCGCACATTCGCGTGAAATCATCCGTTCCGTCCTCACGTGTTATGTAGAAATCCCTGGAGACTCCATGGTACACAGAATTGACCTCTTTTTTTCGTGATCCTCATTTTTCCACTTGAACCTGATTGGCGAATGGGGTAAATAAATCAGTACCCCTATTCATTACTAACTCTTTCCTCAGAGCCTAGGCCGCCCAACCTGGGCTCTACTTGTTTCCAGACCGCATCTTTTGTTCTTGAGCTCTGGAGGCAATGCTCTTCCAGGTGAATCCCTTCCATCTCGTTCGACCGGCAGCTTGAGAAAAGACGAAACAGGTGTCTCATGTTCCTTTGCGTTTTTAGGGATTTGATGAATTTCCAATCACGTGGCGGAAAAATGTGCAACTTCTCAATAGGTTCAGATAGTGACCGCTTTCTAGGTCGGGTTTCCATACCCGACACCTTGGCGCAAAGGCTGTCGGGATTGGAATCCGGGCCTACTTATTGAGAAAGTAGGAAATGTCCCGGCAATGGAGGATCAAGCTTCCTTCCGGCGATAAAATCCTCGACCAGAGTGAAGATCTCTTCATTGCCGCAGAAATTACCTTTGCGGATATTCGCCCGATATTGATCCAAACCCGCCTCAAAGGAAGGAATAATGTCCTGCCCGGGACAGAATCCCATAAGGCACCTCCCGTAGCCCAGCTTTTCCAGATAGTGGGCATTAAGGAACTGCTCGAAGATATTGCTGATGGGAAATGAGATGACCGGTTTTCCAAGGAAGAGGGCCTCGGAGATCAATGTATGCCCCCCTCCGCAGATTACATAACTGCTGGAAGCCAGATCTTTCAGAAAACCCTCCTCTGAATATCTCCTGAAAGTCAGATTTCCTTCGGTGCGATCATCATTGAGGCCATAAATCAGAACGGGACGACCTGAGCTTCGCAGAAAAGGCAGAAACCTTTGAAAGGTGGAGGTGCTCTGATAGGCCAGCACATGATCCCCATCCTCGGATGCTCGCGCAATGACGAGGTCCCGCAACAGAGGAGGTACCAGCCTGGCATTAAGGCCGGTTCCCCCTGATGCGGGTCTGAAGAAGGAAACCACCAGATAGTGAGATGCGGCGCTGAAGAGAAACCTCGCGGCAAAGCGGGCTCCAACGTAACTCGGAAGCTGAGAGAGAGGAACATGGTGCGACCAGAAGGTCACGATGTGCTGGTGGTCTATGGAAAGACAGGGAATCCCATATTCCCTGCTTGCAAGGGGCACGAAATACTCATAATCAGTTATGGCAACGTCCGGTTTGAAGGCATGGAAGACCCCCCGGACAGATGCGAGAAGCTCACTGCGTTTCAACCAGAACCCGAAGTTCCTTAGAGCCATTTCCAGACCCGCCACGCGATGGGATCGGACCGGGGTCTCGGGATTGGGACACCTCACCGTGGGAAACTCATCTCCGAGGACGGACAAACCGTCGGTGTGGGTGAGAAAAAGGAATTCATGCCGCGGGAGGCGCCGAGCGATGGTCAAGGCCCTCACGGCATGGCCGCGGCCGTTTCCCTGAACCCCGTAAATGATCCTTGCCATCCCCTTCCCCTTCCAGTGCCGCGAAAGTCTCATTCACCGCTGAGAACGCTGAGATCGCAGAGAAAGAAACTCATGGAAAAGGACCTCTGTACTGTTACGAAAAGTCCCTGGGTTCGCTGCTCGTAGGTCGGGATTCTGATCCCGTCGAACGCATGTCGGGTATGGAAACCCGACCTACAGAGCGACTTCTCATCGTTTTGGGTGTTCCGCAGGAACATGAACAAACAGCTTCTTTGAAATGTGCAAAAACACGGCGGTGGACTCACGCGCCGGAACGCACCTTGAGAATCTCCAGGATTTCTTTGATCTTATGCCCGATCGCTCTGAGCCTGTCCTGGTCTTCACCGTCGATGTGGTCTGCACGCCCCCTGACCATCGCTTCCACGCGCCTGACCAGGTCGGGCAGTATGTCATACTCTTCCTGCAGGTG
>JAAYUJ010000524.1 GCA_012517775.1 Deltaproteobacteria bacterium | reverse complement strand
CCCTCGCAGCGTCTCTTCGTCGAGGCAGCCACTGCAACAATCCAGGTCTTCCTCTCTCAGGGTGTACGTGTTCCAGCTTTCCGCGAAGGAGTCGTTTCCCAGGGGAATGTCCCCCGGCCCTGCAAGGATCGGGTCGTCGTAAACCTGCGCCACCCTCGCCGCGCCGGGCGTCTCCCTCGGCAGATCCAGGACCAGAACCAGCGGCGGATTGAAATACCGACCCCTCGGACCCCATCCACCAAGTCTCTTGGCGACTCGGCAGATTTGCCCCGGCGCCGGCTTGCGTCTGGCCGGCGGCACTGCGAAACGTTCCATTTCCGCCGCCAGTGCATTCTCCTCCGGCTCCTCTCGACTCATGACCGCCGATTCGGAGCAGAACGGACAGACCGACAGGTGGAAAGAGAGGAGCTCATCGGGTTCCTCGGCATAGAGGAGTCTGTCAGGCGGGCACCCCCTGGTTTGCAGCGCAGTCTGCCAGGCCAGCCTCATTTCCCATGGTTCAAAATCGGACATTCAACAAGACTCCGTTGGGCCGCAATCATTGCGAGGATGTCTTCCCTTGCAGAAATATACGGCTTCAGTGGAGCTTCTTGCAAAACTCCACAACTTCCAAAAGGAACGCTTCGAAAAGGCTCATGTCCAGATCGGGAGGCGACAGGCCGGGCCACATGAGACAGAAGTCCCTGAGGCTTTCGTGCACGCTCTTCTCGAGATGCTTGACCCCCGAAGGGCCGCTGTACCCAAGCCGGGATGCGACCTCCTTGAGATGTATCCCTTCCCCCTGCGTCAGCACAAATACCAGCCGCTGCCGGGGAGACCAGCTTGACGCCAGCGTTTCCGCAAGCAGGGGAATACGGTTCCCTACAACGGCACTGTCCGTTCCCGGCCCGTTCCATGCGATCTCGATGCCCCTCTCTTCATCATGGCCTGTTGTCCGACCTTCAGCATCCAGCGGTACGTTCTCCGGCATGGAAAGATCGGGGTAATGGCATCCGATGAAGTGCACCAGTTCCCGCACCGCGACAAAACAGGGCTTGCCCAGACGTTGCGTAGCCTGCCTCCAGAAAAAACAGGCAAGTTCAACGAGACCATTTCGTTGGCGTAGCTGTTGAACGCCCACCACCGCCAGGGGAGACTCCCACGAGGCGTAGCCTTCCTCCCGGAGCCCCTCCATCGAGGCTGAAAGCTTCGCGGACCGGTCCAGGCTGTAGAATGCTCCTTCCCGCGTGGCCCGGTAAGCGATGGAATGTTCCTGCGAAAGCACCTGGCGCGCTCTTCGATAAAGGGCCCGCCTGGGATCGCGGTCCAGGGTGCGTGCCTGGTCCCTCAAATGGTTGAAGAAACCCTGGGCGATTTTCTGCATGAACACCCGGCTGTTACCGACATCTCCCTGAAGGGCTCCCAGCCGCCGCAGCCACTCGGGAGGTCTGGACCGAAGGAAGATCCAGAGCTCGTGGGCCACGGTCCGAAAACATTCCTCCCGTTCGTCCTGCGGCAATGCCCAGGGGTCCCGACAGGGCAGGAGCTCCCCGGGAAGGCCCACTCGGCGGGCCAGCTGCATGAGGTATAGTGCGGCCTTTTCCAGGACGGGCAGGCATTGGGGGCTGGAAAGCCAGTCGTGCCAGTCTTCGAGAGGTGTCATGTGCCTCTTTCCTCCAGGCACTCTTCTGGAACCTGTCCCAGAAAGACGAGGCTGTCAGTGAATGCGGGGTCCATGGGGAGATTGAAACTGCAGGATTCCACCAGGTAGCTGACACGGTCGGTGACCTTTTCACTGTAATGGAGAACGCATCCCTTGCGGATGTATCGGCGGACCCCCCAGTCCTTCGTTGAGCAGGGACACACCCTCTGAGCCAGGTTCTGGAGAGTCTTCAAGACAAAAAGCGGGTGTGTGGATTTTCGTGACGCGACAGTGTGGGGGAATTCCCCGGTGAGCTCCTTCACACGGGCGTCGGACGCCCCGGAAAAGAGCATCCGGGGTTCCCAGTAACTCGGGGGCAGCCGCTTGATGCCGGGCCCGATCCTCTCCAGGTCAATGGGACGAACGGGGGCACTCTCCACACACTCCCAAATGGACGCGGCTCGGGATGAAAAGGTGGACACGGGAACTCCCTCCCAGACGGATGAAAGACCGAGCCCGGACACATGGAAAAGGCCTCGACCGGGTTCCTACATGGCACAGTCGCATGGTACTTTCTCAACAAACAGGTCGGCGTTCCAATCCCGACAGCCCTTGCGCCATGGCGCCGGGTATGGAAACCTGACCTGCTAAGCCATGGTTACCTTGATTTATTGAGAGGTTACAATTTCTCAACAAACAGGTCGGCGTTCCAATCCCGACAGCTCTTTCTCATTGAAAAGTTGCGTCGCCTGAACCCGGTTAACCGGATCTATACCACAACGGGGATGCGTATGCCAGTGACGGGTTTCATGTGAACCCCGCCGGAGCTCCGTCGGAACATAGGGAAGTCCGGTCGAGCCCGGGGCGAAGTGGTCTATTTGCGCATCTCCGCTTATTTCCATCGTGCCTCTGAAAAGCGGCTTCCCGAAGCCGTAATGCTCCAATGAGGCGAAAAGGACCTCCCGGATGCCGGGGATGACGCCCGTCGGGAACAATGGAAACAAAAGGGCTCATTGACTTGTTGATAGGTTACGTCCATCGCGGATCATCCGCCTGGGGAAACGGAAGGAGAGACGCCCATGAGTATTTCATGGATCCGGGTACAGGCGAACTATAAGGCGGGAGACGAAGTCTACTGCACTGTGGACGAAGCCGGGTTCGGCTTCAGGAGAAAGTATGTCCGCAGGGTCTACGTGGAAACGGAGGCGGAGAACCTGGAAGACAACGATCTCCACGAGAGCTGGGTTTACTATGCCGTGAGCGATTTTCCCCACGGGGATTTCGACCGCATCGACCGGGTCCCCGAGGATTTCCTCTACACCCGGGAACAGGCCCTGGAGTTTCTGGCAAAACTCGTCCGGCACTGCATCGGGCCGTGCCCTCAAGTGTCTTCCCCTGAGGACAATCGAAGCGATCCTCCCAGGGGCATCCCCACCCCCTCGGAGACAGGTACTTTTACGGACAAGCCCCGGCTGGAGCGAGTCACTTGACGGGGTTTTCCTCGGGGGGTATTGTCACTGCGGTATTCTTGTCCCCGGGGATACCCGATGGTATGGAAAGCCACCTATGATGCACGGGTGACGCGAGCCCGCCCGAGCCTTTTAGATCGCTGCCTCATGCCCCTTCTGCCCACCCCAGATGATGAAATGGGGTAACGATCCAGTAGGTCGGGTTTCCATACCCGACATGCGTTCGCCGGGATTAGAACCCCGACCTACGAGCAGCGAACCAAGGGACTTTTCGACACAGGTGTTTCCGGGTCCTACGTGGAGGGTAGACTGCTGACCGGCGGGCATGCTGCCGGGGCTG
>JAAYUJ010000066.1 GCA_012517775.1 Deltaproteobacteria bacterium | reverse complement strand
GGCGATGCTTCTGCCCGGCCCCCTGTTCATATTGGGGATCCGGTTCAATACGATATCCATGCTGTACGCAGCCGCAGCGATCATTGCCGGTTTCCAGGGAATCATTTTCGGTATCCTGGCCAAGATATACGGAATCGGCCAGGGAATTTTCCCCGACAATCCCCGGCTGAGCCGCTTTGCGCGCTCCTCGCCGCTGGAGCCTGGGCTCGCAGTGGCGGCATTCCTGATCCTTACGGGGCTCGTGGGGGCCATTTTGCCGCTCGTATCCTGGACCGAGCAGGGCTTCACCCTGAGCGACCCGTTCGAGGCCCTTCGCATCCTCATTCCTGCGATCACTTGCCTGGTGCTCGGCTTTCAGGTACTCCTGTGCAGTTTCTTTCTGAGTATCGTGAGGCTGCGCTTCAAAATACCGGAATACGGCCGCGCCGAGCCCCATGAGTCGCTCCCCACCTTATTGTCGGACAAACCCAGGTCATGACGGCGATCGATGTTTCCATTGTTTTTCCTTGACCGCAGTTACCGTTCGACCAAACCGTCATTCTATCGGAGTATAAGCCAATGGCCAAAACAGCAAGGAAGGCCACCCGATCGAAGGGGGCAATCCTCACGGATACCGACAGATCGAGTCTGCGCCACGTCTATGCTCAAAAGGCTCTGGCCCAGGTGCCCCGCCTGCTCGGAAATCAGGACCGCAACCCCTATTCGCCCACCTATGGCTGTTTCCACCGGGACTACTGGCTCGACAAGACCTCAGATTTTCCAGATGCCGTGCGCCAGTTCGGGGTCCACGCCCTGGCCCTTGTCTACCGGCATGATTTTCCGGGAAACATCTATAAGGGACATCCGAAGATACGGGACTGGGCCGTTGCGGCCTTGGACTTCTGGGCATCCATCCAACACGAGGATGGCTCATTTGATGAATTCTACCCGTTCGAGCGCGGGTGGGTCGGTCCTACCGCTTTTACCACTTTCACGGCCACCGAGGCCTATACCCTCCTCGGACCGGAAATACCGGATGATGTCGCGGCCCGGGGTCGCGAGGCGATTCTTCGCGCAGCCCGATTCATCGTTGCAGGAGAATCGGAAGAAGACCACCTGGCTAACCACCACGCGATGGCATGCCTCGCCGTGTGGAAGGCGTATGAGGCGTTTGGAGATCGGGAGCTGAAGCGCGGATTCGAGGGCCTCTGGCGCCAATTCCTCACCTATCACAACACCACGGAGGGCTGGTCCAGGGAATACGACGGTGTCGATCCAGGCTACCTTTCCGCCACTGTCTCGTTTCTTGCCAAGATATATAAGACCAAGCCTGACCCGGAAATCTTCGAGGTGCTGAAACAGACCGTAGAATGCTGCAGTTACTTTGCCTACCCAAACGGTTTCTACGGCGGTAGTGCGGGCAGCCGCAACACTCTCCATTTCTATCCCCATGGCTTCGAGATCCTGGCCGGTACCTTGTCCCTCGCGGCCTCGGTCGCCGATGCGATGCTAAAGGGCCTCTCCGAGGGAAAACTCGTACCACCCGAAATCATGTCCGACCGATATGTTTTTTACAGGGTTCCGGAATACCTCCAGGCCTATCTGGACTACACGGAGCGGCCATCACCCCTCACCCCCCTGCCTTTCGAACAGGCGCCCTTCACACGATTTTTTTCCGAGGCGCGGATATTCATTGCCAACACGGAACACCATTACATCGTCTCCAATCTGGCCAAGGGCGGCGTGGTCAAGATTTTCCACCGCGCACACGGGCGGTTGCTCCTGAGTGACTGCGGGATCATCGGAAGCCTGGAAGACGGACGGCTCGTCACCTCCCAGTGGATCGACCCGGGATATACGTGCAAGGTATCGGAAAGCGGCTGGGAAGTAACAGGACGTCTCCAGGTCGTACCCTCCACCAAGCTCTTTACACCCCTGAAACACATCATCTTCCGTTGCGCCCTGGTCCTGCTGGGGAGGATTCCGGAGTTGGCCCACCTGCTCAAAGGCAAGATTCGAAGGGCCCTCATTTTAGGGCAAAGAGCGGCTCCGGTGCGCTTCAGGCGGCGCTTTTCGCAGGAGGACCAGGTGATCCGAATGATCGACGAACTGTTCCTGGAACCGGGGGTCTCTTTCAGATCGCTGTCCCTGGGCGACGAGTTCTTCGTCCGCTACGTGCCCCAGAGCCGATACTTTCAATCCCAGGAACTGGACGTCTCCGGTTTTGTGGCTGATCGGAATACGATTGAGGGGCTCAATCGTTGCAGATATTTCTGTCTTGCCACAACTCTGGTAGACGGGCGCATCAAGAGGCGGTAGCCAATGGGCAGGAAGATCGAAGACGTTGACGTCCGGGCCCCAAACGCCATCCTGAATCTCAGCGGCTGGTCAAAGCCCAGTTCCACCATTCGAGGATTGCTGCTTATTGCGATCACCCTTTCGATCTTCTATTTCCTCTTCCGGCGCATTCCCCTGGCTGAAGTTCTGGGATTGCTCTTCCGAGTGCCCCCCAGTGCATGGGGCTGTGCCGCGTTTCTGACTCTCACGTTTCCGGTCCTCTCCGCACTCCGCTGGCACTTGATCCTCCGGGTCATGGGATACTCCGTTTCGGTGCCTCGGTGCCTTCTGATAATCATGGGAATTTGGCCGCTCAGTTCCATTTCGCCGTCCAAGGCGGGGGAACTGTTGAAGGCCTTGAGCCTCCGTGATGAGATACGGCCGGCCCTGGTCGCCGGGAGTGTCCTGGCGGAAAGGGCACTGGACGTTCTAACGCTTTCTCTGTTTGCGCTCGCCGGCGGCCTGGTGTTCCGGGAGTTCCACATTGCTTCTATGGCCGCCGCGGTGACGGGGGCGATGCTCTGCGTGCTTCTGGCTGCCCGGTTCGGCATACGATTGCCCGTGGGCCACAAGTTCCACCAGACCGTCCAGGATCTATTCCAGTCTTTGAAGCGGATTGGATCCCGGCCCGGCCCGTGCGCGGCCATTCTCGCCCTGACGACCGCCAACTGGGCGGCTTCCATCGTTCAGACCAAGATCCTCTTTGACGCAGTAGGTGCTTCCGTTCCCCTGGGATTTACAGCTGCCGCGCTACCTATCGCGATTTTTGTCGGGCTGCTGCCCATTACTTTAGGGGGGATGGCCACACGGGACAGCGCCATGGTGATCCTGTTTTCCGCATTTGCGACATCTTCCCAGTCGCTTGCAGTCGGCCTTCTATATTCCTTTTTCGGCTACTGGCTGCTTGCCGTCCTGGGCATACCGTATGTCAAGAAGGCCCTTCACCTGTGAGCCGCCGCCTGCAACGCTGGTCGGATAGGGGGTGAGCCATGCGGGACCGCCCATTCATAAGAGAGATCATTGTCGTCTTGCTG
>JAAYUJ010000523.1 GCA_012517775.1 Deltaproteobacteria bacterium | reverse complement strand
TTAGTGTCCAACGCGGCAGACGCGATCCTTTTGACCAACACCCTGGCCGAATACAAGGTCAAACCCAAGGCGATCGTCGGGAGCGGCGGCGGCCATGCCGATCCGTCCTTTCTAAAAGCTGCCGGAAAGAATGCTCAGTTTGTTTTCGACATTGTTGAGTGGGAAACCGATGTGGGCAAGCCCGGCGTGCCTGCATTCAACGAAAAATTCAAAACCAAGTGCGGCTACAATCCTGCCGGCGAGTCGGTGGACGCCTATGTGGCGATGTATGTTCTTGCCGATGCCTTGGAGCGGGCTGCGTCACTCGATCCGAAAGCCATTCGCGACGCCCTTGCCGCAACTAAACTGACCACTGGCCCGGCGATGGTAGCCTCATATGACGCCATCGAGTTTGATCAGACGGGACAGAATAAGAACGCCGCTCTTTGTATCGTTCAGATCAACGACATAGGAAAAGGACTTGAGCGCCTCACCGTCTGGCCCAAGGGCGCCCGCCATTCCGGCTACACTCCTGTTTTTCCGGCACCCCAAGAGTAGGCAGGCTGAATTCACCCCTGGAGGGAGCGCCGATTTAAGGCACCACGCTCCCTCATCAAGAATCAGTCGGCGCCCCTACGGAGACGCTTATGCTTTATGTTCTCGAAGATACAATCAATGGTATCCTCATCGGGTCGATTTACGGCTTGACCGCTCTGGGGCTTACCGTGATCTTTGGCGTGCTCAAGGTCATCAATTTCGCTCACGGCTCCCTGCTGATGGTCGGGATGTATACGGCCTATTGGGCGGTGGTTCTGACCGGCATCCACCCTTATCTCGCCCTGATCATCGTGGCCCCGGTCATGTATTTCTTCGGATACTATCTGCAGAACATCATCATCAAGCCGATCTTCAAGGCGGAAAAGGATGTCCGTGAACCGATCACGGTAATCATTGTCACCACCGGTGTCTGGTACGTCTTGGATAACCTCTCCCTGCTGATTTTCGGACCTCAGTATCGAACACTTCAGGACAATCCGCTCCGCGGAAAAATGCTCGAGTTCGCAGGAATGATGCTTTCCATCCCGAAATTCTGGGGCTTTGTGATCGCTATCGTCACTGCCGCCGCTGTCTACTGGTTTTTCCAGAAGACGCGGATGGGCCGAGCCATCCGCGCCACCAGCCTTGACCGGGAATCGGCCAGCCTCATGGGCATCAATCAGTACCGTATCTACAACGTGGCCTTCGGCATCGGCACCGCCATTGCCGGCATTGCGGGAGTGACCCTGGTGCCATTTTACAATGTTTTCCCCAGCGTGGGAGTGCTCTTCGATATCAAGGGCTTCATTATCGTCGTACTAGGGGGGCTTGGCAGCATCGGTGGAGCCATTCTGGGCGGCATCATTGTCGGCGTGATCGAATCGGTAGGTCCTCAGTTCATGGCCGCCACCTGGACCGAGGCCATCGTCTACGGACTCTTCCTGATGGTGCTCTTTGTCAAGCCCTCGGGCTTGTTCGGTGTGAAGTATGACTGGTAATCAGACGGTGGTGTGGATGACACGAGAAAAGCTTCAGTCCCTTTCTTTGGTATTGATTGGAGTAATTGCCTTCGGCCTGCCTCTGCTGGTTCGAAGCCCCACTTACCTCCATATTCTGGTTCTTCTCTTCCTCTATGCTTATTTGACAACCAGCTGGAACCTGGTGGGGGGGTTTGCCGGCGTCCTCCCGCTTGGGCATTCGACATTTGTCGGGATCGGAGCCTACACTTCCACCGTCCTTGCGCTCCAATACGGGGTCAGCCCCTGGATAGGCATGATTATCGGGGGGGGGCTGGCCGTGATCGTTGGGGTTCTGATCGGCCTGCCGACCTTTAAGATGCGCGGCGCTTACTTCGCCCTCGCTACCATTGCTTTTGCCGAGGGGATCAGGGTCATGGTGGAAAACATCGAATACCTTGGCCCGTTCAAACTCAATGGGCCTCGCGGCCTGCAGATCCCGCCCCTGAACACAGGCCTTGCCAACTTCATGTTTGCAGAAAAGGAACCCTACTACTACATCATCCTGGTGATGCTCATCGCTGTTCTGGCCCTGACCTATTTCATTTCGAGATCGAAGCTCGGCTATTATTTGAGCGCCGGGGGCGAAGAACCGGAGGCGGCAATGGCGCTGGGGGTCAACGTGGCACGCTGCAAGCTGATCGCCATGGCCATGAGTTCCTTTCTTACCGCCCTTGCCGGGACCTTCTGGGCACAGTTCACGCTTTTCATCCACCCCAAAAGTGTCATGTCTCTCGATATTTCCTTTGAAATCGCATTCATCGCGCTCATCGGCGGCCGCGGATCCATTGCGGGCCCGGTGTTGGGAGCCATCATTCTGAGGCCGGTGAGCGATCTCTGCCGGATCTATTTTGGAGATAAGCTGCCCGGCCTGCACCTTATCATTTTCGGGGTGCTTTTGATTGTAGTCATGATCTTTCAGCCCCGGGGTCTCCAGGAACCCCTCACCAAGCTCTATAATCGGTTTCTCGACCGTTTTGCAGCCCAACCCGACCGCATCAGGTAAGGAGCAAGGGATGACGATTCTCGATTTAAAACGCCTGGTTAAGGATTTCGGTGGATTGCGCGCGGTGGACGGTTTGAATCTGAGTGTTCAGGAAGGAAAGATCCTGGGGCTGATCGGCCCCAACGGCGCCGGCAAATCCACGGTGTTCAACTGTATTGCCGGTGTATACCCTCCTACTGAGGGTGAGATATATTTTGACGGCACCAAAATCAACAATGTGAAGCCCTGGAATCTGTGCAAGCAGGGGCTCGCCCGGACCTTTCAGATTGTCAAGCCGTTTTCGTCCAAGACGGTCCTGTACAACGTGATGGTCGGGAGCTATGTCACCACCGACAAGAGGTCTGTCGCCGAAGATAGAGCCCTCGCGGTTCTCGAAACGCTGAGCCTCCTGGATAAGAAAGACATAAAAGCGGGGAACCTGACCATAGCTGACCGCAAACGCCTTGAAATTGCGCGGGCTTTGGCCACGGAACCCAAGCTGCTCCTGTTGGATGAGGTCATGGCCGGCCTCAGGCCCACCGAAGTGGACGAAATGGTGAAGATCATCATGGGCCTGCGCGACAGCGGCATGACGATTTTCATTATCGAACACATCATGCGCGCCATTATGGCGCTGTCCGATTGGATCGTGGTCATCCACTTCGGAAGGAAAATTTCTGAGGGGACTCCTAAGGATGTTGCCTCCGACGAGAAAGTAATCAAGGCTTACCTGGGAGAAGAATATGGCGTTTCTTGAAGTCAGGAATATCGAAGTCTTCTACGGCGATGTGCAGGTCATCTTCGATCTCTCCCTGCACGTCGAGGAAGGCGAGGTGGTAAGCATCATCGGAGGCAACGGGGCCGGTAAATCCACCCTGCTTAGAAGCATTTCCGGGTTGGTCCCACCAGCAAAAGGAGAAATCCTGTTCGAGGGAGTTCCCATCCACAAAGCCCCGCCCGAGGCCATTGTCGAACGGGGATTGGTGCAGGTGCCCGAGGGGCGCCGGCTGTTCACGCTCATGAGTGTCAAGGATAACCTCATTGTGGGCGCCTATAACAGCCGCGCTGATCGAGTCAAGGAAAAGACCATCGAGGCGGTTTACGAATTGCTGCCGCGCCTGCGCGAACGGGAATCGCAACTGGCCATGACGCTCTCGGGAGGCGAACAGCAGATGGTGGCTATTGGGCGGGGCCTCATGGCCAAACCCAAACTGCTGATGCTTGATGAACCATCCCTCGGGCTGGCACCGCTGCTAAGCAAGAACATTTTTGAAACAGTGCGTAAGATCGCTGATCAGGGCACAACGGTGGTATTGGTGGAACAGGATGTAATGCATTCCCTGAGCATCAGCGAGCGGGGTTACGTATTGGAACAAGGGCGCACCGTCATGGAAGGCCCGGCGAAGGAACTGCTTGATGATCCGCACATCAAGACCGCGTATCTTGGTATTTAGTGCTTCGGGATTCGTACTTGGTGCTCGGTCTGACAGGGGGACTTCGTGGCATTGTTGAATTCGAGTTTCATCTCAGAACTTTCGCTTCTTCTAAGAGTTCAGCACTCAGGGCATGACACCTTTTTTTATGGAGTAAGCCATGGATGGCTTTTACGGACGTATCCTTCTAGTCAACCTCAGTGAGAGGACCTATCGGATCGAGACGGTTGCCGATGAGCTTCTGGCGGCCCGTCTTGGCGGTAAGGGACTGGCTACGCAGTTGCTCCTCGACAGAAACCCTCCGGGTGTGGATCCATTCAGTCCAGCGAATCATCTCATTTTTGCCACCGGACCGCTTTGTCAGAGTCGCATTTGGGGGGGGAGCCGTTACGGTGTCTTCACTAAATCGCCGCAGAC
>JAAYUJ010000522.1 GCA_012517775.1 Deltaproteobacteria bacterium | reverse complement strand
ATGACAGAAGACCTTCCCGTGAGGAGAGGACTCAGCGAATTTTCAGGCATCAGCGACAGCTTCCGGATCAGATTTCGATAAGCATCGACCGACCCCATTTCTTCCCAGAAAAGGTCATCCGCATAAATGCCGTTGACCTCTGTTCCCTCGCTTATAAGTCTGTGGTAGGCAGAGAGAATCTCCCAGGGTTGATCAGGAGGAAAGCCTTTCAGAGCAACCGGATTGATGATGTGTATACCGGTGAATGCAAGCAGTCTCACATCCCTGTTTCCCATCGCGATGTCCCGGGCGCTTTTCCCAAAGCCCAGGACACTGCCCGTTCCATTCACTGCAACGTTGTTGAACGCTGGAAAATCATGGAGGAGAAGGCTTACAGGCGATCCGCGATGCTGGTGCCATTCGATCAAATCCTTGAAGGAGACCCGGCAGATGATATCTCCGTTTACCACTGCAAAGGACTCCCCCTGGAAGAAATCCAGGACCTTGGCGATACCTCCCCCCGTGCCCAGAAGGATAGGCTCAACGGAAATCTCTACCGGAATCGGCCACATCCTGCCTTGAATCGATGCCACAAGCTTTTCGTGCAGGTTGTGGGCGTTGATCACCACCGCCTCAAATCCGGCCATGTGGAGTTGCCGAATCCAAAATTCCAGAACGGTCATCCCCATGACCGGGACGAGGACTTTCGGGCGCACGAAGGTGAGAGGCCTCAAACGAGTCCCAAGACCCGCCGCAAGAATCATGGCTCGCATGCAACAGCGCCTCCCGAAGGAGCACAAGAACCCGTTGTGAGCGGATTCCATCCCATCTGCCGGCACGGACACATCGCCGGTCAACGGTCCATATCGAGAACCCCTCCCAGACGCCGGGATGCACCGCCACCACCAAGCGACCCTAGGCCCAGCAGATCAACGGAGAAGGCTACCCGTTGGTCCTCTCCCTCCTTTTCAAAGGAGACCCCCACCGCCCAGCACCCACTGAGATATCTCAGGGCATACCCATGCTTGAATAGAGTGTCCCGGTCGATAGAGTAGTCGTGATAGGTCCCGATGTAGAGGCCCGGCAGGATTTTGATGCTTGTTTCCATTATGAACTCGTTCACTTTGATATCATTGCGAAACTGATAGTCGAAACGAATGGCATGGCCCCGAGCACTCTCCAGCGTGAGAAAGAGATCCTGCTGCGATGCCTCTCCTCTCTCCTGGGAATAGTCCGCGGAATACGACAGAGTGAGATACTTCTTGGGCATTATATCGAGACGGAAGCCCAGATTGGCGAAACCTTCCACATCCTCAGGTACGAAAGTCGGCCCCGGTCCGAATCTGAAATCAGGCAGCCTGTCGATGGGACGCTCAATATTATAGAGCTGAAAGAGCTGCATCCTTGCCAACTCTCTGTAAGACGTCATCAGGTCGCCCCCCTCTTCCGTTCGCACTTCCCTGGCCGTGAGAGAGTTGGTCACGCCCGCCCGGACATAATGACGTTTCAAATTGCCGTCAAACCTGTCAAAGATGGGGGTCTCTCCAATACTATTGTCCGGAATGAACTCATAGACAACCTCAGGCCTGATGGAGTGCTGAACAGCGTTGATATTCCCCCATTTTACGTCATAGACCCGATTGAGACGGGAGCTTGCTTCCAGGCGCATCTCCGAAGAGAACCTTCCCTGCCACGCATCACGATCTTCCGAGTGCCAGTCGATCAGGTACGACGTGCCGCGAATTCCCAAAGAAGGTTCGATATCCAGATAATTTCTGATGTGGAGCGGGATATACAGTCTCGGTGAGACGTCCAGGCGACTGCCCCGGTCGTCGTCCCGTCTCCAGTAATGCACCCAGGAACTGTCCACAGTGTAGTAGAGGGGCAACCCGGCAATTCCGGTAGGAATAACGTTGAATGCCACGGAGGGCAGTCTTTGGAGGGTAATATCCTCCACGGATCGGTCCAACTGATCCCAGTATCGGGCGTCCATGCTGAAAGCCATGGACCCGGTGTCCTTTTCCATATAGAGACTCGATTCCCTGGCGAGAATGGTCTTGTCACTGAGAATGCCCCGGCCGAAAAAATCCCGAAACATCTTGTTAGAATATCCGAAGGATTTGGAGCCTTTTGTAAATTCTTTCAGGTAGTTCTCATCACTGACAAAGTCCAGATCCAGGAAAGCATGCACTTTCCCGGGCAGTTCCAGACTGTGCCTGGCTCGCAGCCAGTATCTGTCATCCTTGATATATGAATATCCTCTATCCGAAAGATGCTCCGTGGACACCTGATCCCGAAGGTAGTTAAAATTCCAGATTCCTTCACCCCAGACTTCATGGGCGACGCGGTATTCAATACCGGCCATGACGCCCCTTTCCGTCATGGGATTCAAGAAGAAAGTGGCATCCATGTCTTCTCGAACGGCCCAGAAGAAAGGAAGCTCCCCTTCAAAGCCGCTCAACTTGGTGAACGCTCCATAGGGGAGCAGAAAACCGGACTGCCTCTTCTTTTGAACGGGCATGCCCGCGACTGGAGAGAAAAGAACCGGAGTGTCGCGAATCAGGAAGGAGGCGTTCCTGGCCCAGGCAAACCCGTCCAGATCGATGTCCATTTCACCGTAGCGGACTTTCCAGTCTGCATTGGAAGGTTCACAACTGGTGAGAAATCCCTTCTTCAGTTCATAGGTCCTCTGGCCGGTCTTGGTAATGGATTCTCCCATGATGTAGAAATGGTTCTCGGCAAAGTACACCATTCCCCCATCCACCCAGCCCGTTTCCTCTTCCAGCTTCCATTCGACCTTCTCACCCTTAAGCCAGTCCCTTCCGAATTGGAGGAAGACATTGCCCCGCAGTTCGGCTCTCTTCTCCTCGGCATACAACCGGGCCCAGTCGGCCCGAATAAAGCGCTCGCCTGAGGAGATACGAACATCTCCCTGCGCCTCGTAAACCTGGCTCACCTGGTCATATGAAAGGGTACTGGCTTCAATCCTCCACTCCCCCTGGGCAGCAGCCATGAGGGAATCGACACCCAGGCTTTCCGCAGGAGGGCTCTGCTCATCGGCCCCTGCCAGATCCTGGAAGACAGCGAATTCAACAAAGAGAATTGTGATGATACAGGAGAGCGTGATCAAGAGGGTTCTGCACTGCACGGAAGGAATCATAAGTCGTCTCGGTAGCTTCCAACTGTGTCCCGAAAAGTACCCTTCAAATCCTCAAAGAGTCGGCTCCCCAAAGAGCTCTTTGATTTCTCCGGCAAAATAAAGAGATCCCGTAATGCAGATGAGATCCTCCGAATCGGCAAGCGTTTTTGCCTGCTGAATTGCCGAAGCGGGATCGGGAATGACGTAGTGCTTCTTGAGGAAGGGTCTTGCCAGTCGACGCAGCATCTCGGGACTCGCAGCCCGGACATATCGCGGTTTGGTGAAGATCACGGTTTCGGCAAGGGGTAACAGAGTCCTGAGCATTCCGCGAATGTCTTTATCAGCCATGATCCCTACAACCAGATGAAGCTTGCGATATGAAAAACATCTTTTCTGCAGAGCATCCCGCAGTGCCTCCGCGCCTTGAGGATTGTGAGCCCCGTCCAGGATGATGAGGGGGTTCTCCTGGAGCACTTCCAGCCTTGCCGGCCAGTGCACGTGGGCAAGTCCGCGTTCGACGGCATTGGAATCAATGGAAAGAAGTCCCCGCTTTTCCAGAGACTCCAGCCCTGCGAGGGCCAGTGCCGCATTCTGCATCTGATGGTTTCCCGTCAGATTCACATCGAGAGAATTCCATCGCCTGCGCAATCCCTGATAGAGAAAGGAGCCATCAGCGTTGCGCCTCACCCGGAAGTCTTTCCTCAGGAGGTACAGAGGAGCATTCATCTTGTAGCAGGTCGCTTTTAGAATACCCACAACCAAAGGTTGACAAACGCCCGAGACGAGCGGGACATTCTCCTTGATAATGCCCGCCTTTTGCCGCGCGATGGCCGACAGGGTCTTGCCCAGAAAGTCCTGGTGGTCGAAGGATACGTTGGTGATAATGCTCAATCGGGGATGTATCACATTTGTCGCATCCAGTTTCCCTCCCATACCCGTTTCAACAACCGCCCAATCCACCCCCTCCTCCGCAAAGTACAGAAGACCCATTGCCGTTACCATCTCAAAGAACGTCGGAATCTCACGAGGATCGAGTGTTTCGTATATCCTCCTGAATGTTTCCAGGATGCGATCAGGGGACACCTCAGCGTCGTCAACCCGGAACCGCTCTGTGAAACGAACCAGATGTGGTGAGGTGTAGAGGCCCACCTTCAGGCCATGTTCTTTCAGAATGCTCGAGAGCATGGCCGCTGTGGATCCCTTGCCATTGGTACCTGCAATGTGGATGCACTGAAGCCTTTCGTGCGGATTCCCCACACGTGAGAGGATATTCAGGGTGGAGTTCAGACCAAACTTGATGCCGTGCTTCTGCAGCCCGAAAAGATACTTGATTGAGTCATGATAATGGGTTTCTGACGTACTCCCCATCTATCCTTCACCCCCTCTCCAGCAACCCAGTCGAAAGGTTGCGAATGGTACGAATCACTATTATCACACTTGGAACCGTTAAAAAATGCAGAATGTGGGAGCTTACTCAGAAATGGAAATTGCAAGTTCTCAATAAGCCCCCGCCACGATGGCTTTGTTGGCAACGACAGCGTTGCAGGACGTGTTTCCATATCCGACACATTGGCGCAAAGGCCGTCGGGACTGGAATCCCGACTCACTCATTGGGAAAGTACCGGAAAACCAGCCTACCTCACCGCAGATCCTCCAGGCGGTTGAACTGATAGGCAACATCGAAGGAAGTGCCCTCCTTGAGACGAATCTGCACGGGTATCCCAAGTTCCTGTCCAAGCTCGGAGCACAATTGGCGTGACAGTTTCTCCATCTCCTTGATTTCGTCGGAGAAGATCTCCTCATCCACCTTCACCCAGACCTCCAGAAAATCTTGAAAATTGCGCCTTCTGATGGCGAAGCGGTATGATTGGGGGATGAACCCAAGGGTACGCTCCAGAAGCAGCAGGATTTGGTGGTGGTTGATCTTCACCCCGCGGATGATGAGCATGTCGTCGGTGCGTCGTGAAAACCATTCCATGCGACGAAGGGTCCTGCCACAATGGCAGGGACCTGCCAGGAGCCTCACCCGGTCCCCCGTTCTGAAGCGGATGAGAGGAAAAGCCTTGGTGGTGAGAGTCGTCAGAACCAGTTCCCCCTCTTCCCCGTCTGGAACGGAAATCCCTGTCGCCGGGTCGATAACCTCCACGCAAAAGTGATCTTCACTCACATGCAGTCCCCGACGTTCCTCGCACTCAAAAGCCAGTGCTGGGCCGGGAACTTCGCTGAGACCGTAGTGCACCCACGTTTTCACATGGAGCTGCTCTTCCAGCTGGGATTGGACAGGGCCTTTGAGCGATTCCCCCACGAGGATCAATGTGCGCAGCGATAGCTCGTTGGGATTCACTTTGCTCCTGAAGAGGAGGTCGGCCAGTTGTTCTGCCGCGGAAGGAGTAGTAACCAGAACAGAAGTTCTGTAGTCCCGCATCACCATCAACTGCTTCTCCAATGGAAGCAGAGTCATGGGAATCACGCTGGCACCCGTGGATTCGGCGCCATCCTTGTAATCCCTTCCCCAGTTCGTCAAACCGGGGTCGAGATCAATCTGAAGAATATCGGAACTGGAAACCCCCGAAGCACTGAGTGCCCTTGCGACCAGTTCACGCCACAACTGGAGATCCTGCCTCGTATACCCACTCACCACCGGCCGCAAACCAGTTCCCTGGGCGGTGTGAATACGCACCACATCCCGCAGGGGCACTGCGAAAAGCCCGTAAGGATAATTCTCGCTAAAATGCTCCCTCCCCGTGAAGGGAATACGGGCCAGGTCATTGAGAGACTCGGCGCGAGACAAATCGATCTCCTGCTGGTCAAAACGGTTCCTGTAGAAAGGCACGTTCTTGTAAGCCCGGTTGAGCGTGCTCTGAAGCCTCTCCCACTGCTGTTGAGCCCTTTCCTCCAAGTCCAGGCATTCTTCCTTCGCATTCCAGATGGGCATTTTTCAGGACCTCCCCTCGCAGAATTCACGATAGTCCTTCCCCAAATAGGCACGCTTCACATCCTGGTCAGCGAGCAAGTCACATCCATTCCCCTCGAGAACCATCTTCCCGTTCTCCAGAACATAGCCGCGGTCCGCAATCTGCAAAGCCGCCCGTGCATTCTGCTCTACGAGGAGGATGGTCATTCCCTGCTCTTTCAATTGCACAAGAACGTCGAGAATGAGGCGTACCAGAAAGGGAGCCAATCCCATGGAAGGTTCATCGAGCAACAGGAGCCGAGGCTTTGCCATGAGAGCCCTGCCAATGGCAAGCATCTGCTGTTCCCCGCCCGAGAGGGTCCCGGCCTGCTGCTTTTCCCTCTCCCGCAAGACGGGAAACAGCTGCAGCACCTCCTCGAGATCCTCCTCGATGGCTGTATGCTCCCGGCGGCGATACCTCCGGTACGCTCCCAGCTTGAGATTATCCAAAACGGTCATGGGCGGAAACAGCATCCGACCCTCCGGGACCAGGCTGATTCCCCGCTCCACAATACCCGGAGGTCTCAGTCCTTTCAAAGGCTCCTTCTGGAACAGAATCTCCCCCTCCCAGTTCTGGAGCAGCCCGCTGATGGTCTGAAGAAGCGTGCTCTTCCCGGCCCCATTGGCCCCGATAAGGGCAATGAGCTCCCCGGGCCTCACCGAGAGGCTGACTCCATTGATGGCCCGGATCCTCCCATAATAGCATTTGAGATTGCGTATCCTTAGCATGGAAGCTCTTTCGCAAGTATTTGATTCGTGGAGGGTCTTCCCCATAGAAACAGTCATGGGAAAGACTCTCGATCAGAACCTAGATAGGCGGCAATCACCTCATCATTGGATTGAATCTCCTTGGGAGTTCCCTCTGCAAGTTTTCTTCCCTGGTGCAGCACCACTATGAGATCGGAAATGCCCATGGTAAGACTCATGTCGTGCTCCACGAGAAGAAGGGTAATCCCCTGCCCCCGGATCCTTTCGAGGAGATCTCCCAGGCGCTGGGTCTCCACCGCATTGAGCCCCGATGCCGGCTCATCGAGCAAGAGCAAGCGGGGATCGGCACCCAATGCCCGCCCAATCTCCAGAAAACGTTGCCAGCCGAAGGGAAGATCCTCACTCCGATGATGCGCGAAATCCACCAGCCCCACGAATTCGAGAAGTTCCAACGCTCTGCGCTTCGCCTCCACCTCTTCCTTCTTCACCCAGGACCAGCGCCCCATCGCCCCCAGAAAACCGCAGCGGGTACGCACATGCCGGCCCACCAGAATATTTTCCAGCACACTCATGCTCCCGAAAAGCTCCACGTTCTGAAAAGTGCGCGCTATACCTTGTCTGACAAGCTCATGGACCTTCCTTCCCTGCACCTCCTGTTCTTCATATAGAATCCGCCCCCTATCTGGAACATAAGCTCCTGTAATTACATTGAAAAGAGTGGTCTTACCAGCACCGTTGGGACCGATAACCGAGTGAATGGTGCCGGCCTTCACATCGAATGACACTTCGTTAAGGGCTTGAATTCCACCGAAAGACATGGAGACGGAATCAACTCTGAGAAGGGTCTGGAGTGGTAAAGGCTTTTCGTCTAGAACGCTCATAAGTGTCCAGTATTCCTCGAGTCAGACCTTGTGGAACAAATATCATGATCGCCATCAGTATCAGGCCGTATACCACCATCTCGTAGTCGGTGAACACGTGGAGCCAATCCGGAAGGATCGTCAGCACCGCGGCCCCCAGGAGGGATCCCCAGATGCTCGCCATGCCTCCGATCACCACCATCGTCACGATGCGGATGGAAACAAGAAAACCAAATGAATTCGGACTGATAAATGTCACCAAGTGGGCATAGAGAAAACCGGCAAGGCCCGCAAGAACCGCGCTGAATACAAAAACCCATATCTTGAGTCGGCTCGTGTCGATACCCATGGCGGCGGCAGCTTTCTCGCTGTCGTGGATCGCCCGCAGGGCTCTTCCCACGCGGGAATCCACCAGCCGCTCACAGGCGATGAACGCCAGGAGCACACACCCCCACACAAGAAAAAAATACGGCTTTCCTGAAGAGACGGAGAACGTCCCAACAGTCAAGGAAGGGATACCCACCAGCCCTGAGTCCCCTCCCGTCAGGGAACTCCATTCCCGAAAGACGATGAACGCGATCATTCCAAATCCCAGGGTCCCCATGCCAAGATAATAGCCGGAAAGTTTCAGCATGGGCAGAGCCACCAGAAAGGCCACCACGAAAGTCCCTGCCAGGGCGACAGGGAGGGCCGCCCATGGCGACCAGCCCCAGTGAGCCGTGAGAATGCCGGTAGCGTAGGCACCCAGTCCGTAAAAAGCCGCATGACCCAGAGATATCTGTCCCGCATATCCCATGAGCATGTTCAGCCCCAGAGCCAGAATCGTGTGAATGCCGATAAAAGTGAGCAACTGCAGATGATAGGACTGGGAGATCGTCAAACCCATGGTGAGAACGGCAACAGCAAATAAAATTTGTTTCATTTCCCTCTATCCATCTACCGATGCTGGTTGCCCACAGAGTTTCAATCTCTATCCCGTACCGCCCCATGTTCCTGCTAGAAGCGGTGAATGGCCTTCTCGCCAAGGATTCCGCTCGGCCGGACGTAGAGAATGCCCAGGAGAAGCAGGAAGGCTATGGCATCCTTCAGGCTGGATGAAAAGAGCCCCACCCCCATCGCCTCCAGAATGCCAAGGAGCATCCCTCCCAAAACCGCACCCCACGAATTGCCGAGTCCCCCCAGCATGGCGGCGCAGAAGCCCTTGAGCCCCAGCAACATGCCCATGTCGTAGCTGCTCATGGTGATGGGCGCAACCAGGACCCCCCCTATTCCGCCCATCCCGGCACTCAGAGCAAAGGCGAGAAGTGTCATTTTCTCACTGGGGATTCCAATGAGGGAAGCGGCCTTTCTGTTGATGGCGCACGCCTGCATCGCCTTACCGGTGAGGGACTTCCTGTAAAAGGCCTGAAGAGCGAGGACAACCGCTACCACGATCAGGATGATCCAGAGACTCTGGAAGAGGAGCGTCGCCCCCGCAACTTCCAGGGGGGGATGCCGGGAAAAGGCGGGAGCGCTGTGTGCATCCTTGCCCCAGGCAATCATTGCGATGCCTTTCAGAAGGATGGAAGCTCCGATGGTGATGATCACCAGAACGATAGGGTGAGGCTTTCTCACAGTCCGAATTGCCAGACGCTCCATGAGAAGTCCCACACCCGCCACCCCTAAGGTTGAAAGCAGGAAAGCAACCCCCAAGGGAAGTTGAAATCCCTTCCAGAGCGTGATCAGACCCATCGCCCCCAGCATCACGAACTCCCCCTGGGCGAAGTTGATGAGACTTGTAGTGCTGAAGAGCATGGTGAAACCCAGGGCGATGACTGCGTAAATCGCCCCGTTGGTCACTCCCGAAAACAGATATTGTAGGATTTCCTGCACCATGAATGCCTCAAGCAAAAATCCGCCTTTGCCCCTTGGCACCTCGGGGCGAACGGTCGCTCATGGTACTCCCTCAATAAGCAGGTCGGGATTCCAATCCCGCCAGTTTTTGCACCCGAGCGTCGGTTATGCAAATCCGACCTGCGAGGCGATGACCGGGACTCATTGAGAAGTGACCGCTCATGGCCGCAATACACTGTTTTCCATTCGTGGTGCGGTATCGAGCCACGAACGGAAAGACTCTCACGGGAAGCTCGCAGGATAGCCGGTGTCTTCCCTACGCTATTTCTCCAGCAGCTTCCAGTCGCCGCTGCGTATCTGGACCATGACGAAGGCATCCTCACCCAGTCCATTGTGATCGGTTGGGGAGAAATTGAAGGTGCCCGTTACGCCGACGAGTCCTTTTACCTTTTCCAAACCATCCCGGATCTTGTCCCTGTTCCCCTCCGTTCCCGGCAGGGCACGGGCAAGGATCTGCACCGCGTCGTACGCATAACCGCCGAATCCGGATACCGGAACCTTGTATATCTTTTCAAACTCCTGAACGTAGTGCTGCAAAACCGCCTTCTGCGGATCGCTCTCGGGCAGCTGCCGGGTCACCAGGATCTTGCCCGTCGGGAGATAGGTCCCCTCGGCGGCGTCACCGGCCAGTTCAATGAACTTGGGAGATGCCACACCATGGCTCTGGTAGAGGTGCATCTTCATGTTCATCTGCTGAATATTCTTGGAAATGACGGCAGGTCCCGGGTTGGTCCCCCAGCACACGACGGCCTCAGGCTCTGCAGAGCGGATCTTGGTCAACTGGGCGGTCATATCCGTGTCCTTGGCACCGAAGGTCTCCGCCTGAGCAATATTCAGCCCAAACTTGCCGGCCTGAGCGGTCAGCTGTTCCTTCCCGCTCTCCCCAAAAGCGTTCTCGACGGTGATGATGCCGATCTTCTTGATGTTCTGCTTCTGCACATGCCGGTAAATGGCATTGACCGCCAGCACATCACTTTGTGCAGTCTTGAACACAAAGGGCTTGACCGGCTCCGTGATTTTGATTCCAGCCGCACAACTGATAAGAGGGATTTTCTCCTTCTCCACGAGGGGTACAATGGCGAGAGTTGTGGGAGTCAGACTTGGACCGACGATGGCGATGACATCATCCTTGCTGATTAGCTTGGTTGCATTGAGGACCGCCTTGGTGGGATCGCCTTCATCATCATAGATTACCGCTTCCAACATGTGCCCGTCGATTCCCCCACGTCCATTGATCTCCTCAATGGCCATCTCCATGCTCTTTTTCTCAGGATCGCCGAGAAATGAGCTTGCGCCCGTGATGGAAAACACTCCGCCGATTTTGTAGGGTTCCTTCGCCCAACCGTTGCAGGGAGCAAGCCCCAGCACAACTGCGGCACAGATTGCCAGCGACACAATCCAGCAGGTTCCTCTTTGCCTCATAGCGTTCTCCTTCTCATCAGTTCACGCTGAAACGGGTTCCGATCGTATTGACGACCGCACCTCTACATCTTGTAAAGCTTCTCTCCACCAATGACCGTCACACCGTTCTTCTGAAGAATGTTCACGGCCTCCTCCGGATTGTCGAACCGGAATATGATCACTGCATTGTCACCACTTTGCTGCACAAAGGCATACATGTACTCCACATTGACGTTGGATCTGAACAGGATATCCAGAATGCGGTGCAGCCCTCCCGGCCGATCGTCCACCTCCACCGCCACAACCTCCGTCTTTCCGACGGTGAAGCCCCGTTCCTTGAGGACCTCCCTCGCCTTGTCGTTGTCATTCACGATGAGCCGCAAGATGCCGAAATCGGACGTGTCCGCCAGTGACAAGGCACGAATGTTGATCCCCGATTCAGCCAGAATGCGGGTCACCTCACACAGTCTGCCCGCCTTGTTCTCCAAAAAGACAGAAATCTGTTCAACATGCATCTCTTATCCTTCCTTCATGGTTTCCGTGCCATTGGATTCTCACAGTTTCCGCTTGTCGATCACCCGCATGGCCTTTCCTTCACTTCGAGCGATGGTCTTGGGTTCGACAAGGGTGACTTTAACCGATACTCCCAGAAACTCCTTGATATTCTTCGTAATCTTCTTCTCCAGGGTCTGGAGCACTCTCACTTCATCGTGAAATGCCCGCTCCCCAACTTCCACCATGACCGTAAGAGTATCCAAATTGTCCACCCGGTCCACCACCAGCTGGTAGTGAGGCTCAACACCTTCGATTTCCATGAGGACACTCTCAATCTGAGATGGGAAGACATTCACCCCGCGGATAATCAGCATATCGTCTGTCCGCCCGCTTACACGGTTCATGCGGATGAGGGTGCGGCCGCACACGCACGGCTCGGGGTTGAGGGAGGTTATGTCCCTTGTCCGGTATCGGATAATGGGAAACGCCTCTTTGGTGATGGAGGTGAACACCAGTTCACCCATTTGTCCGTAAGGCAGCACTTCCCCTGTCTCCGGATTGATGACCTCCGCTATGAAGTGGTCTTCAAAGATATGGAGGCCTTTTTTTGCCTCGATGCATTCTATGGAAACCCCGGGCCCGATCACTTCGCTCAACCCATAGATATCCACGGCGGTCAAGTGCAGTTTTCGCTCGATCTCTTCCCGCATTGCTTCGGACCAAGGCTCTGCCCCAAATACCCCCGACTTGAACCGGAGATCCGCGAAGTCAACCCCCATGTCCGCAGCCACCTCGGCGAGATGGAGGGCATAGGATGGAGTGCAGGTGAGGATCGTCGGACCGAAATCCTTCATGATCATGACCTGGCGCTTGGTGTTGCCCCCCGAGATAGGAATGACAGAGGCCCCGAGGCGTTCGGCACCATAGTGAATTCCCAGTCCTCCGGTGAAAAGGCCATATCCGTAAGCATTGTGTATGATGTCCCCTCGGGAAGCCCCTCCAGCCGAAAGAGAACGCGCCATGAGCTCCGCCCAGGTTTCGATGTCGCGGGCCGTATAACCCACAACAGTTGGTTTGCCCGTGGTTCCGGACGAAGCATGGATCCTCACCACATTATCCATTGGAACTGCGAACATACCAAAAGGGTAATTGTCCCTCAGGTCGATTTTGGTAGTAAACGGCAACCGCTGCAGGTCATTGAGTGTTTGAATATCGGCCGGGACAATCCCGGCTTCACGGAACCTCTTGCGGTAGAAAGGTACCGTGGCGTTCACGCGCTCCACTGTGGCGCGCAAGCGCCGCAGTTGGATCGCCTCCAATGCCTCCCGGGGCAGGGTTTCGAACTCCATGTTATAGATCATGTGTCAGCCTCCTCCTTAACAGATGATTCCCCTTCAGAGCACCCATGATTATGAAAAGCGCAGGACCTTACCCCTACCGCAGAGCGCGCGGAGCCCGCAGAGAATAGCATCGTCGGATTTTCTCTGCGATCTCTGTGATCTCTGCAGTGAAGGCGAAGCTTTTCTGACCAGATGATCCCCCTTCAACTGCAAGCACAAAAAAAGCCGCGGAACCCATCGGAATTCCACGGCTTGAGGACGAAAAAAAACCATGGGTTCCGCCATCTTCGCCCACCCATGGTTTTGGCCAACTTAGCGACCGGTAGAACCTACCTCGCCACCCCACAGGCAGGCTTGTCGAAAAAAAACCCACCCCTGAAATAGTAGCAGTTGCAGTAGTAAAGCCAGCTCATGAACCGTATCTCATTCTTTAGGACGCAGCAAAGGGAAGGCTTAGCGATAGTCAATTTCACCCGGTGTGTCAAGCAAAAAGCATGACAAACCGCGAGATTGCCAGATTCCCTTCGCGACTATTGCGGGTTGGCTCCAACACCACTCTCAATGCTTTCCCCGGAGGCCACGATCCTCGATTTCACCAGGGCCAGATCACCTCGCAGGAGCGGTTCGTCGGGGTACGTCCCCTCCGCTCTCAGAGCATTCTCATAATGCTCAACAGCTTTCCCGTAGTCTCCCCGGCGCGTGGCGCCTTTCCCAAGATGCCATTCCACTTCACGGGTAAGACTCCTGTCTCCTTCCGTCCTCATAGCAGTCCAGTAGCTCAATGCCTCATCGGATTTCCCCACGGCCTCAAGGGTCAGAGCCACCTGATAGCGGGCAAGAAGCATCATGCTCCGGTCTCGGCCTGACTCATTCAGAACCTCCTTACCCCACTTCAAAGCATCCTCGTACCGCTCCAGTTCGAAACATGCCTTGGCCAGATCCAGCTTTGCATTGCGAGAACTGATGACGGTTCCGAACTCCTCAATATGCTTCTCCAATTCCACTGCGACAGGCTCCAATGCCTTCGGCGACGCATCCTCTCCTTCTGGCCAGCGCTTCACGATCCCGGCGTAATCCGCTTCAGCCCTGCGTTCTCGAGAGGCATTGTAGGTATCGAATCCGAACACCCCTGCAACAATGAGTAAGAAAACAACTGCCAAAGTGATCAGCTTGTTCTTATGCTTCTCAATCCGCTCTTTTAGGGTCTCAGCCAACTCCGAGGGATTTTCGATCTTCCCGATGAGCTTTCTTTCCGGCTTGATTCTTCTGGGGCTCAAACTGCCAACTCCTTCAATTTCTTCTTGTCATTCATGGTGAAGACGCGATTCGCCATAGCCTGGCTGCGCCACGATCCTTGAGGGGTGCTGAAAAGCGGTGCAACAGAGGAAGCTTTCCACCCGGCGGCACCTGCCTCCGCTAATGGCCGAATCGATCGACAATTTCTCGGATGATCCCGCTGCTGGAAGTGTTTGGAACCAGAGGAATCCGGACGACACGCCCCCCTTCTCTTTGAACCACGTCACCCCCAACAATATCTTCCATGGCCCAGTCCGCCCCCTTCACAAGAACGTCCGGCGCCAGTACTTCGATGAGGGGCAGGGGATCCGGGCTTTCAAAGGAAACAACGTAATCCACGCATTGGAGTGCAGCCACCAGTTCGCATCGTTCCCTTCCGGGCATAATGGGACGCAGGAAGCCCTTAATCCTTTTCACGGATGCATCGCTGTTCACAGCCACAATGAGAAGGTCTCCCAACTGGCGGGCGGCCTCAAGGTAACGAATGTGTCCGATGTGCAGAAGGTCGAAGCACCCGTTGGTGAACACCACCTGCCGACCGTCCATTCTTGCATCCTTCCGGATCCAACTGAGTTCCTCAATCGACTTGACCTTCTCACGTGCCCTCATGTTCTTTTCGACTCACTCTCCTGTGCAGCAATGAATCGTTTCACCTTCTCTTCCATCTCGTCGATTTCCCGGTCGCTCATCCCGCGGTGGAGACTGCAAATCTCCCCCTCCACCCCTTCCAAAAGCCCTTCGCGAAACATCTTCATCCAGAAGGGAAAACTCCCCTCCAAACCATCAGCCAGTTGACCGGCCCCAAAGTCCTGTGCGTACAGTTCTGCGTTGAAGGTTCTTTTCAGCCACCGGAGCGCCTGTCTCCCCTTGCCCTGACGCTTCTCTCCATGGATGACGAGCTCCAGGAGGGTGACCTCCCTGCACCCCTTTTCCGCATACCCAAGACTCATTCGCCCTCGCCAGTGCCCCGGCTTGACGAACTCAATGATCTCCATGGGGCCGTAGCCCTTCATGGTTGAGAGCAGGTCGCCAATGGAGAGGTCGTTTCTCACACTTCTCCAGAGGGCTCCCTTCCACTCGATCGTGACTCTGTGCTCTTTGAGCTCTCTCTGGAATCGCAGCTTAACGGGATGGGTCATGCACTCTATATCCGAACCCCATTCTCCTTCGGGCCAACTTCACGGCACTATTAAGGCAACCGGACCAGTCAGAAACCGAGGATGTCGCATCT
>JAAYUJ010000521.1 GCA_012517775.1 Deltaproteobacteria bacterium | reverse complement strand
ACGTATTGATGTCCCTGATTTTGCCGGGGGGAAGCATCGCGGTGGACGCCGGCACCACTTCATCTCCTGTGGAAAGGACAGCCACCCTCGGACGACGGTGGACTTCGACGAAATTGATGCCCAACGCCGCCAGGACTCCGATATCCTGGGGACGCAGGCGCCATCCGGCAGGAAAGAGCTCCTCACCCTCCTTCATGTCATCCCCCGCGGAGATCATGTTGTCACCGGGGGCGACGGGACGGGTTACTTCAATGCTCGTTTCGTCCAATGGACACGTGTATTCCACCATGACCACCGCATCGGCGCCGGCGGGAAGCATCCCCCCCGTTGGAATCGCCACGGCCTGGCCAGGTTTGACGGCAATGGTCGGCGCACGACCCATGGTGATCTCTCCCGACACTTCAAGGAGCGCGGGCAGATTCTCACTCGCACCGAAGGTATCCCTGGCTCGGACCGCGTAGCCGTCCATGACCGCCCGGGGGAACTGGGGAACCGATTCCGGAGCGATCAACGCACATGACAGCACCCGGCCGCAGAGCTCCTCCAGTTCGACTTTGTCCGTCGGAAGAGGCTTCAGATGCCGCAGGATCTCCATCACTTCCCGCGGCGATTTCACTTTCAGAAACTGTGACATATTGGCCTTTCGTAATCCTGGATCATGGGGCTATAATGCTGTTACATGCCACACGGATACTGTCCGTCTTCACGGTCGGACATCTATCACCTGCTGCAGACCCGATGCAACCGAGATGTTTGGAAACTGTCTTTGAAAAGGCTCTTTGCATCCACTCCCCTCAGTGCCGGGTTCAAATCCCGACAGCAAAGCGGGGGGTGAGAAACACGCCCCGCCCCACACCCCTTTTCACTATTCCGCATGGCCCGACGGGGCAAGGAGAACTTCTTGATAACAACTTATCACAGATACCATAGCAGGCAACTCATGGGGAGAGATTCCCTGGATTGACCCGGCGGCCTCATTATGCGAATATCCGGCATGGAAGGGTTCCGGCTTTGGGTGAGCTTTTGCCACCGGCACCTTTTTCGGCTGACCGCTTATCCGTCCCTTTCAGGCACTCGACACGGGAGGAACCTCTATGGCCTCAAACCCCAGAAAGCTCAATATTAGATCAAAGATATGGATCGAAGACGAGGCAGGAAAGGTGGTCTTCGGATCGGGGCGCCTGCGGATACTGACTGCCGTCGAGGAGCATGGCTCCATTCTGGCTGCGGCAAAAGCGCTGGGCATGAGTTACAGGGCTGTCTGGGGGAAGATAAAGGCCACGGAAGACAGGCTCGGGCAGCAGTTGATGACACGGAAAGTGGGGGGCGCCAGCGGAGGCGGTTCAGAGCTTACTCCATTGGGCAGGATACTGGTGGAAAGATTTTGCAGGCTGCAGCGAATGTCGGAATCGGCAGCGGATGAACTCTTTCGGGACCTTTTCGTTCAAGGGCTTGGTGATTGAGGACACCGCGCGCTGCCTCGCAGCCTCACCATGCATCTTCTGCCGGCAGCAACTCATCCTACAGACAGGCAAATCGATGGTCCTCTCTCCCCCCTTTCCCCGCGTTCCCGGCGGAAAGAGGGGAAGTACCGGACAGCACTCGGGACAAAGACGGTTATTTGGACGCCCCAAAGGCTTTCAAACAAACGTTGGTGCTCTGATAGCCATCCCAGGTTGTGACATCCCACCAAACCTTTCCATCCTGACTCATGAAACTCTGTCCCTCGGCAGCTTTGGCTGCACTGCTGTAGCCCACAATGGGTTCCTCGACCGCCACCGGAAACCCGTAGTCGGGGGTGGTGAGCTTCACCACTGCAGAAAAACGCTTCCCAGGGGTGACGGAAGCCGCAGGAGACAGCCGGACGGTATGATACCCTGCCGTAGGCATGGTTCCTTTCACTTTGCTGACAAGGACTCCGCTCCTCGGCTTGCCGGCTTTGACATCCCGGTACAGGTAGATCACGTATGGGCAATTCGGCTGCCGGGTGTAAAAGGAAACCCCCTTGATGAGCGATGCTGTCGTGCTGGCCTGGAAAATATTGGCGAACCAGGCTGTCTCGTTTCCCCAGCCCACGGACCGGACCCATCCGAGGGGATCGTAATCGTATACCCGGGTAAGAATAGTGGTGGGACGAGCCCCAACGAAGGAGACAAAGTTGGCCAATGATGCATCGTAGTAGGAAATGTAGAAATACCCCCCCTCGCCCCAGTCTCTTCCCCAACTGTTCCTGACTATGAAGGCTCCGTCCCCTTCGGGATAGGCTCCCCCGACGGGATTGAAACCCCTTCGGGGAAAACGGTCATCCCATCCGACAAGGGCTACCGCATGGTTGCCCGCACTCTTGCCATTGAACCAGTATCCATGGGTATTCGAGTTGTAATACTCATCGTCGAATTCGAAACTGCAGAAGACCGCTCCCCTGTTTCGAATGGCCAGTTTGATCGCTTCGTTATCCGTGACGCTCGCTCGATTGGGATGAAACACCACCTTCTGCACGTGCTTCACCACGCGCACTCCCGGAGTGGCCGAATCAAGATAAGGGTAAGGAACATCCCTTTCCCGCACCGGCCCCGCCCAGCGCGACAGGTAGGCTGCAGCCATGAGGTAGTTTCCGCCGTCACAGTCAATGGGATCAAAACCATGGCCGTGGTTGAGGTCCTCTTCCGAAAAGTTCCAGCGCTCGGGAGATGACGGTCTCAGGAGCCAGGATTCCAGGGAGGCGAAAGAAGCGAAAGCCCAGCAGGAGCCGCAGTCACCCTGGTCCCTGACGGGAGTGAGACGTTTCCGTGAACGCAGATCGTAGACTTTGGGAAGGGATGCGCCACCGCCAGACTGTGTATCCCGCTGTTGAAGATCCGAGAAATCGACCGGCGCAGGAATGTAGCCCAGGTAGTATCCCGCCTGACTCAGACCCCGATCGCCCCCTCCATCCAGTTTCTCGGCATATTGCAGGAAAGCTTCATTGAGAGGCGCTCGTTCGGGAGGAACGCCCGCACGCGCCACCGTTGTGAAAATCATCCCCACGGCCCACCCTGCCAGCCCCAGGAGAAAACTGCAAACACTCCCTGTCTGCATTCTCATGCGGAATCCTCCCATCTCGTTCTCCTCTCTCGTAACCCGTGTCCTCGTATTGAGCGGAAAAAATCACTTTCCATTCCTATAACGGTCTGGGCTGGAATGATCTTGAATGATTCTGGATGAACCGTATACTTTCTCCAAGTGGGTCGGGTTTCCAACCCCGACAGCGTGGCGCAGCGGCTGTCGGGAATGGAAACCCGACCTGGCCGTTGAGAAAATAAGTTGAGCATATCGAAATGCTTGGTGCCGCAGGAGCTGATCTTTCCGGAATCGTTTGGTT
>JAAYUJ010000520.1 GCA_012517775.1 Deltaproteobacteria bacterium | reverse complement strand
CTCACCCGGCGGGGCGGTACGCTTTTGATGATGAACCTCCAGCCCCAGATCAAGCGGGTTTTTGAAATCATCAATGCGCTGCCGTCCCTCCAGATTTTCTCCAGCATCCAGGAACTCGACGATTATCTGACGGAAATGCAGCGTCAGACCATTCAAGAAACACAATAGAAATGGCACCTCATGAGGCCACGCAGTTCCAGAACACTTGCCGGAGAGCATCTATGGAGCGCAATGGCCGTTTCAAGACCATCTCATGAGCATCAAAATCGGGAAGAAGGAATTCTTATCAGGACTGCTGGTGATTGGAGCCATCGTCACCCTTGTCTATGGTGCGCTCAATTACCGAAGTGAAAGAAGTTTCCGGAATCCTGTCGCCTATGCTTTTTCCGGTCGAAATCTTTATGTGATCGAGAAGGACAGGAACACACTACTCGAGTTGACCTATTCTTCTGAGGGTCCTGCCCTGGAGGTGACAGGGTCTTACACCATCGAACCGGACGACGCCGATCATTACTACATGGTGCGTAAGCTCTTCCCGGCTCCCCTCGGTATCGTGGCCCAGAGTTACATCTACAAGCGGGAAACGAGGGAGTTTCTGGGCTATCGTTTTTCCCTCTACGCATCCCCGAAGCGCCCTCCCATCCGGCTGCTGACCGTCATTCTCAAGAATCCCAAAGAATACCCTGAAATCACCTACGCTTTCGATTCAAGCGGCCGGCATTATTTTGCCAACAACTGCCGATACCAGCACTCTATCTGGAGAATACCCCCCTCGGGGGAGGTCTGGGTGGAACGGGACTGGATTCCCTCCCAAGTCCAGGTTCTGGGAGCGATCAACGGACCGCTGGACCAATGGGAAGGACTGGCGGTGGGATCGGACGGGTCCATTTTCCTCTCTTCGGCTGCATCCGGCAGGGTATACAAGTATTCACCCAATGGGGACGAACTCGAGGAGATTGGGACCGTAGGTTTTGAGGAAGGCGAGTTGCTGGCTCCCGATGAACTCTTCTTTGTACAGAAGTCCTCCGACGCCATCCCCGTTCTCACAGTCGCCAGCGAAGGCAACAGGACCTGGGTGCAGTTCGATGAAGCGGGAACGCTGGTTGGGGTCATCCAGCCCTTGAAATCGGGATATCCTTTTGAGGACACATTGGTCGGCCCGTTTTACATGGATCCCGAAACCGGAAAAGGATACGGCTTTGATCTGGCCAACAAGAGCTTTGTGGTCTTCGACAATGGTTTCCAGGTGCGCGACAGTTATGTTATCAGCCGTCCAGGCAGGACTATTCTTTTTGCATTGGGATCTCTCGCGCTTCTGGGACTTGCTTTCTCGGTGTCCCGCATCCTGGCAGCCTTTTACAGAATCAGAATCCCCTTTTTTTTCAAGCTGCTGGTATTGTTCATCCCTCTCCTTATGCTGACCGCAAAGTTCGTGGGGGACGGCGTCAACGAGATCATGAAGGTCGAGGTGGAATCGGAATATCTGAGGAGGTCCGCCAATCTCGCCCAAGCTGTCGTGAACAGCCTGGCTCTGAGTGACCTCCAGGCGATTTGCAAACCTCAAGATCGTGAAGGTCCCGTGTACGAACGGATCCATCAGACGATCTCACGCCTTCTGGACGCCAAAGGAGTGGAGCACTCCCCGAAATGGATCCTTCACAAGATCGTGGGAGATCGATACTACTTTGGTGTGAACGTCTGGCGAGGAGCCATCTTCGAGCCATGCGTGGTGCCGAAGGAGCGGAGGATGTTCTTCAAAGCACTCCAGGAGAAGGTTCCTCAACACGGTCAATTCATGGACGAACAGGGGGAGTGGTTCAGCTATCTGAACCCCATCCTGGACAGTGAGGGAAATGT
>JAAYUJ010000519.1 GCA_012517775.1 Deltaproteobacteria bacterium | reverse complement strand
CCTTGCCTGCCTCTGTGAATTTTGCTATCAAGAAAATCCGCTTTCTATGCGCCCATAGCTCAGCTGGATAGAGTGCCGGACTACGAATCCGTAGGTCAGAGGTTCGAATCCTCTTGGGCGCACCAGGAAAATCAAGGCTTCACAGGTTTCGCCCTGGAAGCCTTTTTTTGCGAACGTATTACGAACGCAAAATGAAGTTTTACTCCGTGCTTCGGCCTCAAAGAGCGAAGGCTATCTGTCGTTCACCAAGCGGGAAGAATCGCCTCCTGAATTTCCCTATTCTGCTCCACCATACCATCGGCAACGATTTCTGCCACAATCCATCGAGAAGGAGGGATGGCTTAAAGCTTGTTCATTGCAGATCTCTGATTTTCCAGGCTCCTCCTTATACGCTTTACCATCTCAGGAGGTCCGCCAACACGCGACACGCCGCCGGCAGAAAGCGCCTGAAGCACGGCCTCCTGTCTTATGGTGCTGCGGCGCATTGTGTACCCGGCAGTGGTGCTGACTGGAATTGGAATTGCAAAAAACACGAACCGGGGGATTGTGGCTACTGCCTTACAGAAGTCACATGGGCTGCACAGGCAAGATTGAGAATTCATTGTCTCTCCAGCCGAACCAATGCGATCCGGCGCGAGATACGCCACTCTCTTGGGATTGTAACCGCGGTGCCAGTTGTAATGCAGCCCGGTCCCGGCGTCTCTAATGAGCCTCTGAGAGAACATTCGGCTCGGGGAAGACGTCTCAAGCAAAAGGATTCCTTCAAAAACCTGGCGGGAGCTCATCAAGAAAAACTGGGATGTCGACCCGCTCAGTTGTCCCTGCTGCGGCCATGAGATGGAAAACATCAGCCTCAGTGATGATCCACATGTCATAGAACGCATCCTCTGCCATCTCGGGTTGTGGAACCAGCAAACAGCTCTCTCTGAGAGGAAAAAAGCACGGGAACACGGGCTGGTTGTCATCGAAGATCTCGACGACGGCTGGCTCAGGCATGAGGAACCCGTCATTGTTGACCGCCAGGCTTCGGAACAGGAGACAGTCCCCACAAGCCGTCGCAGGAGCAGTCTGTCCGCTTGTCTGCCCGGTCCCCTGGACCGGGGGGCCGGGCAGACAAGCGGACATTCCTTCCACACAAAGAAGCCACCCTCGCAAACGACTTGTCCCATTCTCGCCCCAACCTGCCTCAACCTTGTCAGAAAATCGAGACAAGAATGTGCTTGACCCACCTCACCATACCTGTTACACAGAAAGCGTCAGAAAGCAGCTTTCTATCCCCATGTTATCAGAGAACCGCCCACCCCCAAAAGAGGGTTCCTGTCAACCCACGTCCAAAAACGGGTTCCTATCAACCGTGCTGGGAACAGGGGAATCGTCCGCATGCGACGAAGCGCATCATGTGTATATAGATGCCATGAAGAAGGCCTGCTGCATCCTTGCCATCCTTTCCGTGCTCTGGTTGCTTTTGTGCCGGAGTGGCTCTGAGCCGCCTGCGCGAGCTGCACAGGGCAGTGTGGAACAGAAATCTCCCGTCGCGCCTCCGGGTGAACCGATCATCATCTCGATCCTGCCATCGGAAAGCGTGGGCACGGTGTACGAACGCTTTCTGCCGCTCAAGTATCACCTCGAAAAGAGCCTGGGAAGTCCCGTCAAGATCCAGATTACCAAGGATTACGAGACCGCCATCAATGAGCTCGGCGCTGCCCAAGTGCACATCGGCGTGCTCGATCCCGCGACCTACTGCGAAGTCAGATCGCGCTACCGCGGCAGCGTGACCCCACTTGCGCGGGTGCTCGGCGAGGGGGGGGCTGCCTCGCGCAGTGTGCTCGTGACCAAGAAGGGCAGCGGCATCCGCAAAGTTGCGGAAGTGCGCGGCAAGCGGCTCGCCTTGGGCAACCGGCAATCCTCATTCAGCTACCTCATTCCGCTGGCTATGCTCAACGACGTTGGCATAGGGATTGCGGATTTTGATCTTGTTGATTACCTCGATCAGGAGGACAGGGTTGCCCTGTCCGTGCTCATCGGCAGCCACGACGTGGGAGCGGTGAGCGAATCCGTGGCCAGGAAGTACGAGGCTGACGGCATTACGGTCATTCAGTCCTCGGAGGCCATCCCCCGTTTCGTACTCTGCGCCTCGAAACTCTTGGGCCGGGGGCAGCAGGAGTGCATTCTCGCGAACCTCATGGCCCTGAACGACGCAGAAGCAAACTGGAAATACAGCGCGAAAGGGATTGGAGGCTTCGTGCCGGCCGAGGACCGCGACTTCGACGTGATCCGGGTCATGATCAAGAACCTGACGGACAGGGACTATATCGAGTACGATACGAAGACGATCAAAGTCGCCATTCTTCCCCTCTATTCCACCATCATGCTCTTCGACCGCTATGATCCCCTCATGCGATATCTCTCCCGGAAAACGGGCCGGGAGTTCAAGATGGTTGTGCCTAAGGACTTTGAGGACTTCACCGAGGTCGTGAAGTCTGGCGCGGTGGATTTCTCCTACCAGAATCCTTACATCTTCTCCCTCATCAGCAAGGAAGCGCAGATCCGGCCACTGGTTACGACCGTTGGGGACGACAGCACGTTCGACGGGGAGATCGAGGCTGGCGAAACGTATCGCGGCGTAATCATCGTGCGTGACGACAGCACTGTGAGAACCGTCGAGGAGTTGAAGAACAAGAACATCCTCATCACGTCCCATAAATCGGCCGGGGGTTACCTCTCCCAAAAGATCCATCTGCAGCGGTTGGGGATCTTGACGGAGCGAGATATGACAATCATCGACGCCAAGCGGCAGGAGAACGTGATCCTCGGCGTCTATCGCGGTGAGGCGGACGCGGGTTTCGTGCGCGAGTCGGCGCTAATGGTCTGGAAGGATGCCGTGGACATGAAGCGGATCCGGGTGCTCGCGCACACGACGCCGATCCCGAACTGGCCCTTCGCCGTCTGCAGGCAGGTCGATCCCGCCCTTGTCAGTGAAGTCACGTCTCTCCTTACGGAGCTAAAGGACAAGGAGGTGCTTGCCGCTGCGCGGACCCGCGGTTTCAGGAACGCGGACGAAGCCGAGTTCGAGGCGCTGAGGCGGTATTGATTGTCTTGTACAGACCCTGCACCACGCGCAGGGTTGAGACTGAAACCAGCGTGCCCGAGGGCCCGCTTTGAATCCTGGCCTATGGCCGCAATTCAAGCTCCATGCAGCGAATAGCAGGATATCTTCGACCGCAAGGGATTCTCACATTTGATGATGCGCTCGCTTACCCTGCTGCAAGCAGCGGGTATTACGCTCGCTATTGCAGTGCAAAGCCACCCACTATGCGAGTGGTGGTTTACTCCAGGAGGGCGATGTCCATGCTGGCCACGCTGAAAAATGTGTTCAACAAGCTCAGCCTGTCGCAGAAGTTCTCGGCCGCGGTACTCATCAACATTGGTTTGATGATGATCGTCGTGAACTGGCTGATTATAAGCCACCAGCGAGGCGCACTCAAAGCGGAGATGGAGGGCTCCCACCGGGTTGTCTTGAAGAACCTCTCGATCGACGCGGCCGAGCCGCTCATTCTGATGGACCCTTTGCGGCTCGACGACCTGGTCCGCACGATACGCCAGACCCCGGGCTGCGAATACGCAGGCGTGCTTGATCCCCGGGGGAGGATCGTCGCCCACACAGAGCGGAAACTGCTCGGCGGCCCCGCGCCCCCCCTCCCCGCGCAGGCCGACGCAGGTGGCATTCAGAAGCGAGACGAATTCGTGCGGGACATCGAGGCAGAAGGGATCAAGGAAATCTACGTTACCGTGGCCGTGGGATACGAGCGCTTGGGAACGGTATTCGCGGGTTTTTCCCGGGAAGGCAGCGACGCGGTCATCGAGACCAACGTCGGGCGGCTCAAGAAATATATCATCTTCGTTTCGGTAATCGTCATGGCTTTCGGTTTCTGCGGGGCCTTTTTGCTCGCCCGGCTACTGACCACGCCAATGAAGAAACTGAAGGAGCAGATGGAAAGGGTCCAGGCGGGGGATCTGGACGTGACCGTTCCGAACGAGAACCTGTTGAACTGCTGGGAGATATTGGGGTGCGAGTTCACGCAGTGCCCTGGCTACGGCAAGCAGCGGTGCTGGACAATCGACAACACGCGGTGCTGGGGCTGCACGCATGGGAGCGCTGCGGAGAAACTCTGTGAGTGCAAGAAGTGTATCGTTTACCGCAGATCCTGCGGGGACGAGGTGGGCGAACTGGTCGAGGTGTTCAACCAGATGGTGGGCGACCTGCGGAAGAACTTGGCCGCCCTGGACGAGGCGAAGCAGGAAAAGTTCCGGCTCGACCGGCTTTCCGCAATCGGCCAGATCGCAGCGGGCGTGGCCCACGAGATCAATAACCCCCTAGGGGGTATCAGCCTCTGCTTCAACAACCTGATGAAGACGGAGATGAGCGAGGAAACGAGGCGGCAGCACATCGAGGTGATTAACTCGGGCTTCGATCGAATTCAGAGCACGGTGAAGCACCTGCTCGACTTCGCGAAGAACACCTCGCTCACCGTGACGCGCCTGCCGGTCAATAGCGTGGTGAAGCGCGTGCTGAAGCTTGCCGAGTATACGGTGGTGAAGCAGGGGATCCGGATTGTCCAAAAGCTCTCGCAGAGTGATCCCGAGGTCGTTGCGGATTCGGGCAAGCTCGAGCAGGTGTTTCTGAACCTGATCATCAACGCGGTCCAGGCAATGAACGGTGCCGGCGTCCTGACGGTTGAAACGGTGCAGAGCGATTCGGAGTGCCTCGTCTCCATCAGCGACACGGGGCCGGGCATTCCCCGCGATATCCTGCCATGCATCTTCGATCCCTTTTTCACGACCAAAGGACCTCGTGAGGGGACGGGCCTGGGGCTTTCAGTGAGCAAGGCGATCGTGGAACAACACAAAGGGGAAATCACAGTCGCGACGTCGCAGAAGGGCACGACCTTAATCGTGCGCCTGCCGGTGGCTGACCCGCCTTGAGAAAGGTTAACGTCATTGAAGAAACACCTTCTTGTCATTGAAGACGACCCGATCATGCGGCTTGGCATGAGCCACTTCCTGACCTACCAGGGCTACAAGCTGACGGTGTGCGCAGACGGCGGGGAAGGGCTCGACGCCGTGGCAAGGGGCGGATTCGAGCTCATTATCACTGATTTGAAGCTCCCGCTTCATGATGGGTTCGAGATCCTCGAACGGGCGCGTGCGGTAGCACCCGCAGCGGGGGTGATCATCATCACAGCCTACGCGGACGTGAAGAGCGCAGTCCATGCCATAAAATCGGGCGCATTCGACTACATCGCCAAACCCTTCTCGAACGAGGAGCTGCTCATAACGGTGGAGAGGTTTTTCAACTTCCAGAAGCTTGAGGAGGAAGTGACGATCCTTAAGGAGGCGCTGCGTGATAAGACGGGCTTCGACGAGATCGCGGGGGAGAGCCCGGCTATGCGCGTCGTCTTCGACCGCATATCCGTTGTGGCCGGCACAGACGTGCCCGTGCTCATCCTGGGCGAGAGCGGCACGGGCAAGGAGCTCGTGGCGAACGCCGTGCACCGCATGAGCAAACGGAGTGCCAAGCCCTTCATCAAGATCAACTGCGCGGCTATCCCCGACACGCTCTTCGAGTCCGAGCTGTTCGGCTACGAGAAGGGGGCCTTCACCGGCGCCGCCGAAACACGCAAGGGCAAGCTCGAGTTCGCCGACGGGGGCAGCATCTTTTTTGACGAGATCGGCGACATTCCCCTCTCGCTCCAGCCGCGGCTCCTGCGCGTGCTTGAGGACGGCATGATCACGCGGCTCGGCGGCAACGTCCCGATCCGCGTGAGTGTTCGGGGCATCTACGCCACGAGCAAGGATCTCAGGGAAGCCATTGCCTCCGGTACGTTCCGGGAGGACCTGTTCTACCGCATCAACGTGGTGCCGATCTCCATTCCACCGCTTCGGGATCGCAGGGAGGACATCCCATGCCTCATCGACTATTTCCTGAAGCACTTCAAGGAACGGTACGACCGGCCTGAGCTCACCATGAGCCGTTCGGCCTACGAAGCCCTTCTGTCATTCAATTACGTCGGCAACGTGCGTGAGCTCAAGCACGCCGTGGAGCGGGCCGTGGTCCTGTCGAAGAACAGTGCCACCATCGAATGTGTTCATCTTCCTGAAGAAATCGCGGGCAAGATGATCAGCGGCCCCTGTGCAAGGAAGAACCTGTCGCTCGAAGAGAGCGTAAGGTGCTTCGAAAAGCATCGCATCCTCACCGCGCTCAACGAAACTCACGGAAAAAAGATCGATGCCGCCCGGAAGCTCGGCATCAGCAGAAAAGTGCTTTGGAAGAAAATAAAGGAGTATCGTATAGAATAGAGGGCGATGCTGCCTTTCGGCAGGATATAGGGCAACAATCAAAAGGGTCCTCCTTTTCGTTCCCCCATTGGAAGTTTGCATCAGTATAGATTGCATTTTGTTGCATTCAAATCCTTTCCTGTTCCCTTCCGGGAACCATAATAATCCCTTATGACTTTATTTTGTTCCCTGACGGGAACACTTTATGTGCCATTCTTATATTATTATTAATTATATCCAACACTTATTTCATGGCATCACAATTGCTGACGGTGAGGACATAAGGCGCCGATCCGGGGGATTGGTGCGAGCCTTGATGGAAGGTGAGAAGAAAAATTATTAAATCTCAAGAGAGGAGGGATCCATTATGAAGCGCACATGGGTCGGGATGTTGGTGGCATTTATCGCGATGTTCATCATGCTTGTCCAAAATGGGGCTTCCGCTGACAATCCCAAGGAAGACGTTGCGGCGGCCGCAGCAGAAGCCGAGGTTGCGAATCCAGCGAAGCCCGCCGGAAAGGTAACGGTGCAGGTGGACAAAACGTCGCTCGATAACGGCGGCACGATCACCGTGACGGGGACGGCGCCCATGGGCATGCCTGTATACATCGAGGTGTGGGCGGAGAAACAGGTGAGGGTTTCGCGGTTCGATGCGGATGTTGATAAGGAAACCGGCCAGCGTCCCTACCGGCTCTACATGACTCACGAAATGCCCGCGTATTACAAGATGTTCGTGCCCAAGGAGCAAAAGGACAAGATCGACGCCGCCAAGAAGGAAGACAGCAAGTGGAGCCTGTCCAAGGTTCTGAAGGAAACCGGGGCGGAAACGGTCTACTCCGCTCCCGCCAAGATCAAGATCGACCGCTACCAGGCAACGCTTTTGGGTAGCATCATCGGCTCGCGCGGGACCCTCCTCGACCCCATGGACCCTAAGGAGAACAAAAAACGCTCCATGCAGCTCGTGAAAGTGCGGTTCCGTGACGTCGACAAAGTGATCGGCGCGAACGTGCAGATGAACCCCGATGGCGCGTTCAAGGCGGAGATCCCGATCCGCGAGGGTCTCGCTCCAGGCGCTTATAAGATCGTTGCTTTCGTGGACAAGGACACGAAGTCCGATCCCGTGACCTTTGAGAACAAGATCAACTTCCCGACAATCTATCTTTCGAATGCGGGCACAAGCCTGAATATCTTCCTCCCGTTCTTCCTGACCCTGGCAGTCGCCTGTTTCGGCGTGCTCATGGGCGCGGGCGGCGGTTTCCTCCTGAACCCCCTCCTCGTTTCCATCTGGCCCCTGCCGCACACCATCGTCGCGGGCACGGTGATTCCCACAGTGCTGTTCTCCCAGGGTAGCGGCATCTATAACTACTCCAAGATCAAGTTCATCAACTGGAAGCTCGGTGTAACCATCGGCCTTTCCATGCTGGCGGGCGCATTCATTGGGCCGAAGCTCACGGAAATGATCACCCTGGCCCAGTTCAAGTTCATCTTCGGCTGGATCCTCCTTGTGTTGGCGGCTCTCATGTTCTGGCAGACCATGCCTGCATACCTCGAAAAGAACAAGAAAGAGCAGGCCATCCTCAGGGAGTTCCAGAGGAGGGCAAAGGAATCGGCAGCGGCAAAGGTCGCGACAGCGACCTGATGGCTGCCGTCAACTCTATCACTGATCCGGCGCCGTTAAAAAAGCGCTGCTCATGGAGGATACTATGATAGTTGAATTTTGGGGTCACGAATTCAAAGTCAATGTTGTTCTGGGATGTGTTGGCGGCTTTATTATCGCGGTTCTGTCGTCCATGTTCGGGTTCGGTGGCGGGCCGTTCATGGTACCGCTCATGAGCGTAGGGCTGGGTCTTCCCATGTATGTGGTGGTCGGAAGCTCCCTTCTTGCCATCGCGTTCAACTCCGTCATGGGGTCCTTGCGTCATTTACAGTTCGGAAATCTCGATTGGACGCTGTTTGCGATCATGTTCCCGGCCGCGATCATGGCCGGCTTTATCTCTCCGCAGATTGCCAAGCGCGTGAGCCCTATCGTGGTGAAGCGCGTGGCCGTCGTCGGTCTCTGCTTGCTAGGGTTGAAACTGCTCGGTGTGTATTAGATTTGCATTGCCTTCGCTGAAGACGGGGATGAGCCCCGGAGAACGTAAGGGGGCATTCAGGCGCGAAAGTTTACCACCATGAATTCGATTGGCCACATTGCGGCAGGAATCACTGTAATAAGTGATATTCCCTTGGATCATGGCTGCGAGCATATCTCCGTTGTTCCCCATAACGGCCTTAGATCTCTTTCCTTTGATGCTAAACGAAATTGAGCAGGCCGGCCGGGAACTTGAGGTAAAACCTCGAGTGTGGTCCGGCGTCTGCTCGAATGATTGGTTGGACGAAGCCGCTGAGCGGCGGAAAAAATCTCAAATCAGTGTATAACTCCCGGCGTTGCCCAATTCCGGGCACCATCCAAACATAAGGGAGATACACTATAGATCAGGCCGAAAGGATTCGATTTGATGAGCTTTATCAGCGTCACTGCGTTTGCTCAAACTACAGGGCAAAAGTCAAAAGGCAATTGATGCCTACGCGCGCGCTGTGCGGCGGATCAATGAACGTTTTGATTGCTGCCCCGATCAGCTGACCCTGGAGCAACGGGAAAAGTACTTCTCCGACCTGGTAGAGTCCCATTCCTGGAGTACCGTAAAAATTGACCGCAATGGTCTGCAGTTTTTCTGGAAACATGTCCTGGAACTTACATTTCGCAGGAGATGAGTGGGAATACGGGTAATTTTTTCCATGGATTTGGTTATTCCTGCTGTCGGATTAGCGACATTGAATGATCATAGTCTCACTGAGAGGGATGGAAGGTAACGGGTCTTACAAAGACCGAACCGTCCAATCCCAAGGCGACGAGGTATTTTTCCTGGACCCTTGAGAGACCTCCATTCACTGCTCTCTGGCAGCCAAGTTTAAGGATTCGAATACTGTCGAACTTTGTGGTCATCATGAAGGTTGTGGGGTGTTGTG
>JAAYUJ010000518.1 GCA_012517775.1 Deltaproteobacteria bacterium | reverse complement strand
GCAGGGCTGCCGAGGGCGATTGCGTGACGGTCATGACGAACAGTCTGATTTTGCTTGTTTCAAGAGATGGTGTGGACCATCATGGTTTAAAGAGTTCTCGGTTGAACTGAGCATAGGCCGCTCTCAAAAGGCGAGGCTTTTGAGGATGAACAGGCTGGCGCAGTGGTGGAAGACTATGATTGCATTTGTGACACCTCAGTAAGGTAAGCGACTCTCACACTGGGGCGGAGAGGGAATGGACTTTGGGAAATCAGGGATATCCCCGCCGGGGCAATTTTAGCGTCAAGATGCTGCCTGCAGCCATGAGACTCTTTTGGCTGCCCATATTGAAACTCGCCTATTCTTCCCGCCTGAGTTGGGACAGAGACGCGTACCTGGAGGCGAATCCCGATGTGGCAAGCGCCCTTCTAGAAAATCGCATTTCCAGCTCATGGGCCCATTTTGCCTGCAACGGCGTATTCGAGGGTCGAAAGTGGTGGAGCGACAGCAGAGTCCCACGTTTCCAGGGAAGTGGTTCGAGCCGCTATTGTCTGGACCCGTGGGCCTATCTCGAAATCAGCGCGAGTGGACGTGTTCGGCCGTGCTGCAATTATCATGATCTCGAAGACTTGACTTCAGGAGACCCGGCGGCGTCTTCGGTGCGCGATGCAGAAAGCTTCGTTCGTTTGAGGGAATCGCTCCTTCATGGCGATCTTTCTCACAGGTGCCGCACATGCCATATCCGCTCTGCATTACCTCCGGAGCAGCTTCAGGCGGTCATCCGCACGGCACTGCACCGGCCGATGGGTGACATTGCCAAGGCTGGACCGCTGCGATCCGTTCGCGTCGACATCAACGAGCGCTGCAATTTGCGATGCATATATTGCGCCTCGAGCCAGCCGGGATATTCGGGTGTCGAGATGAGCGAGGAGGTGTTCACATGCTGCGAGAGGTTCATATCGGTCCAAGAAGGACGTATAACCATCGTGTTGAACGGTCACGGTGAAACGACCTTTCACCCACGCTGGGTCGAGTATTTCGACCGGCTCGCGCGATTCGGCCATCGGATGGCCCTCGTCAGCAACTTCGCGAAGCGCTTCGACAATGCAGAGCTCGATGCCCTGGCAAGATTCGACTTGATCGAGGTCAGCCTCGACAGCGCCAATGAGGACCTGATGAGGCGGATTCGCCGCCACGTGTCGGTCTCCACCATCACCCGGAACATTGAAGCGGTAAGGACGCAGGCCGCGCGGCTCGGTATCAGAGAGCCCAAGATATCTTTCAGCACGGGTATCTACCATCCAGTGGTTTGGGAACTCGAAGAATTTGCGGACTTTGCTGCGGCACTCAAGGCCCGGTCGGTGACATTCTGGAATCTCAGGCAATACAAGCCCCCTGAAGGGGCGTCCATTGAGGTGACTTCATTGAACCGGCTTGAAGCTTCCAGGAAGATCAAGGCGACGGCGGTTCTTCGACGTCTTCGAGAAAAACTCTCAGCCAGCGGAATCCCGTTCGTTTTCTTCGGCGATTTCCACGACGAGAGCGGCACTCCGCTCCTCTAGTCGGCAAGCCGGATTTGCGTCCTAAGGAGACGGCAAACCGGCCATGCCCGTG
>JAAYUJ010000517.1 GCA_012517775.1 Deltaproteobacteria bacterium | reverse complement strand
GGTCCACATAGGCTCCACCACACCTTTGGATCAGGTCCGAATGGGTCCGGTTGCACAACTCCACGTCACCGGTGTAAACGGCGATGCGGAAATCCCTCATCAGCAGTGGGCAGAGCCTGGAGCGACTTTCAAAAAGAGCACTCCTCAGGGGGATCACCCTCTGGACCGCTTCCGACATGGCCTGATACGAACCTTCCCTGAGAGCGAACCTGGATGCTTTTTCCGCAAACTCATCCCTGCAGCGGAAATGGTGATCGAGGAGTCCCACTCCCTGTATGTCCTTCAGATGCTGTTCGAGAGCCCTTACAGATCTGATCCGTGCTCCCGGCAAAACGGAGGCCAGACTGGAGTAGATCTTGTACAAACTCGTGACGCTTGCAGGAGCGAAGACGATCGAGCAAAGCTGGACCAGAGATTTCCCAAGAGGCGTCAGCCCGAAATATGCTTCTGTGAGTGGGTCGGTTCTTTTGCCGGACAACTGGATTCTCGTATCCTGTTATGTGTGGCGCTGTGCTGCGACGGATTCATGAGTAACTTCTCAATAAGCCAAGGTCACGACCGCTTTGCAGGTCGGGTTTCCATACCTGACACCGTGGCGCAAAGGCTGTCGGAATTGGAATCCCGACCTACTTATTGAGAAGGTACATTCATGAAATTCAAGCTTTTAAATATACCATAGATTTTGTGTCTTAGGAGTCCATTCTTAAGGATCAGCGGGGGATGTGGAGAAACTCATGTGACGGTTTGGGTTACGCGTCCTTCTCCTTTGCCTCAAAGGACTATGGCACATGATTTGCTCTGCATATGTTTGTTCAGCTCACATGGTATGCACCCTGGAAGGCGTTCGCGATGAGAATTCGTTGAGTCGGCAAGGTCGGCACTTGTTCTCCCGGGTCAGGAGAAGCAGTCCCCTCAACCAACGAGTCTGCTGGTTTCGACGCACTCCTGCGCTCCGCCGCCGCTACTCAATCCACTGATCCTTCAACTCCGGCAAACACTCCAGTATATCCAACCGGAACTTTCTCTTCCCCGCAACCCATGATTCAAGCCTCGGCGGCAGGCGCACCGCTCAAGACTCCCGTCGTCGCCGACGTTCTGGCAAGTTACGAGCAGCAAGGCGGCCTGATTGACAAGGTCAAGCCCGTAAGCGGCTGGGAAATCTATAAGGACGACCAGCTCCTTCGCAATCCCGGAGGAGATCGCTACAATACTCAGGATGCAAGAGTGTGCCCTCACCCTGAAAAGCAGGAACATTTTGCCGTAAGGATTGGAAAGGATCTCTCCGATGCGGTTGGCAACATCAAGAACTTCTTTCAGAATCTGTTCATGGGGTCCAAGATCCTCTACCGGGATGAGAGCAATCAGATCATGGAAGGGAGGCAAAAGGGGCTTTTCAGGTCCATCGGAGACTTTTTCAAGAACCTGGGAAGCGCTCTGACCTTCGGTTTCTTGCGCACCGGCGATGAAGAAGCCCCTCGGGGCGTGGCGGGACGAATAGGATATTCCTTTTCCAAATTGCGGCAGGCTCTCCTGGGAGATCTCGTGGGAGGAG
>JAAYUJ010000516.1 GCA_012517775.1 Deltaproteobacteria bacterium | reverse complement strand
GACGACGAGCATTCCGGTGCGCTCCCGGACTCCCGCCAGGAACTTGAGGGCCTTTTCTCCCCATCCCTGGAAGCTATAGGGTGAGGTGCGCGGCTTGAACGCCCCTCCACGGAGGAATTTCACACCCAGAGGATGCAACGCATCGGCGATTTCCTCAAGGACCTCCCTGCTTTCAACCGCACAGGGGCCTGCAATGGTTTGGATCTTCCGTCCTCCGATCTCCTGCCCGTTGACCCCGATAACGGTGTCTTCCCCCCTGAACTCGCGGCTGACAAGCTTGTAGGGTTTGAGAATGGGGAGCACCGATTCCACCCCCGGCAGCGATTCCAGAGGCACTTCCCTGAGAATGCGCTCGTCGCCGATGGCACCGATGATCGTCCTGTGCTCGCCCTTGGAGATGTGAGCCCGCAGGCCCAGATCCTCAAGGCGCCTCACGATGCGGTGTATTTCCTCTTCCTGATGATTGGGTTTGAGCACAATAATCATGGGGGCTTGATACTCCTTTCCGATCAACGCAAAAGGCCATGGTTGCCTGTTGGTACCCACGGCCTGAAGTCGGAGAAGATCCCCAAAAACAAAAAGCCGTAGGTGACATCGGGCTACCCACGGCTTCCAACTGCTCTTATGAATCCTGTCAAACGCTGTGCATACCCGAAGCGCTCCACGCCCTGCGGCAAAAGTAATAATAAAAGCGGTGATAAAAGCCCTTAAGCATCTGTTGCCCTCTCTGTTCAAGCCATCCAGCCAGACCCATATGCATTATCCCATGGATCCGGGTTATGTCAATCAATTTCTGAAATACTTCCGGTTTCAGATCGTGGCCTTCTTATCATGCCAAACAGGTTTCTTATCGAATGATTAGATCTTGTACATTGAATAAAATATGATAACTTGACGGGGAAATAAGATAAGATAATCTATGCTGGCGGATTGTGCCTTCTCTCCAAGACAAACCCGGAGATCGTATCAGATCGGTATGAAGCTTGCGCCCCGAATTTTGCTCGTAGATGATGAGCCCCTCTCACTGGAGACCATTGTTGAGCTGCTGAGAGAAGAGGGTTACGAGGTGCACCTGGTTTCCAACGGCAAGGAAGCCATCGCGGAGGTGCAGCAAAAGGATTACGACATCGTTGTTACCGACCTGGCCATGCCGGAAATGAACGGCATGGAAGTGCTCGCGTATATGTCCGAGAACTATCCGGACACAACCGTTATTGTGCTCACGGGAGTTGGAACCATTGAGAATGCCGTGGGGGCTATGAAGCAGGGAGCTTTTGATTATCTCACCAAACCTGCCAAAATCGATGAGATCCTCCTCGTCCTCAGGAGGGCACAGGAACTGAAGGACCTTAAAGATGAAAATGTCCTCCTGCGTTCCCAACTTCAGGCCCAGTATCGCTTCGACAAGATCATCGGGCAGAGCGCTCCCATGCAGAACCTGTATCGCATCATCAAGCGTGTGGCGCGTACGGATTCGACGGTTCTCATCACGGGCGAAAGTGGAACGGGAAAAGAGTTGATCGCCAACGCCATCCACTATCACAGTGACCGGAAAGACAAGCCGTTCGTACCCATCAACTGCGGCGCCATTCCTGAGGAACTGCTGGAAAGCGAGTTGTTCGGCCACGAGAAGGGGGCCTTCACAGGAGCGTTCAAGGATCGGAAGGGTCGCTTCGAACTGGCGGATAAGGGAACCATTTTTCTTGATGAGATCGGGGAGATGAGCCCCAAGCTGCAAGTGAAACTCCTTCGGTTTCTCCAGGAGACAAAATTCCAACGGATTGGCGGATCACGCACTATTCAGGTGGATGTGAGGATCATTGCCGCCACAAACAAGAATCTGGAGAAAGCTGTGGCGGAAGGAACGTTTCGAGAGGATCTCTTCTACAGACTCAATGTCATTCCCATCCATGTACCGCCTTTGAGGGAGCGGGAGGGAGACGGGCCCCTCCTCGTGCATCATTTCCTGAAAAAGCATTGTGAGAAAAAGGAAATTCCTCAGAAACGGATTTCCAATGATGCTCTTGAGTGTCTTGAATCTTATGCCTGGCCTGGAAACGTCCGTGAGCTTGAGAATGTCATCGAACGGCTGATCATTCTGACAGACGGAGATGAAATCGGAGTGGAGGATCTTCCCAAAAGGATGCAACTTGAACAG
>JAAYUJ010000515.1 GCA_012517775.1 Deltaproteobacteria bacterium | reverse complement strand
TGCGGTTGTCAAAATGAATGGAGGCCGTGTACTCCTCCACATGCCTGTTCGTGGGCTGATCAAATCGCCCCTGCCAAAGCTTTTCGCTCATCCAGTAACCTTTTGTCCTCTTCGTGACGGTCCCTGTGGGGAATGGCCGGAGGGCAACAATGAGTTGCCGTCTTATTGTCCGGGATGCTTTTTTACTAGTGACTCGATGCGGAGCCTCAGTCCCTGGAGGCGGATGAAGCCAGTAGCATCGTTCTGTTCATAAACCTCATCTTCTTCAAAGGTGGCGAAGCTGGGCTGATAAAGGGATCGATCGGATTTCCGACCGATCACCCGGCAATTTCCCTTGTACAGTTTCAAGCGCGCCGTGCCGTGGACGTTCTCCTGGGTGAGGTCCATCAATCCTTGAAGCAGGCGCATCTCCGGTGAGTACCAGAAGCCGTTGTAGATCAGCCTCGAGTATTGAGGGATGAGTGAATCGCGGATATGCATGACTTCACGGTCCATGGTAATGGATTCGACGGCCTTGTGGGCCTCCCGCATAATGGTGCCCCCCGGCGTCTCGTACACCCCTCGGGACTTCATGCCTACGAATCGACTTTCCACCATATCCAGGCGGCCGATGCCATGCTTTCCTCCCAGATCGTTCAATCGGGAGAGAAGGTTTGCCGGACTCAGTCGTTCCCCGTTGACCGCCACAGGATTTCCCCTTTCGAAATCGATTTCCACTACTTCGGGCCTGTCCGGTGCAGAAGCCGGATCGACCGTGAGGGTGAACATTCCTGGGTCGGGCTCCAGCCAGGGATCCTCCAAAATCCCCCCCTCGTAGCTGATATGAAGCAGATTGCGGTCGGAACTGTATGGTTTGTCGGGGGTAACGGGTACGGGAATCCCACGGGTTCGGGCAAACTCCACCAGCGCCGTCCTCGATCTGAGATCCCAGTCCCGCCACGGGGCGATGATTTTGAGTCTGGGGTTGAGAGCTGTATAGGTCAATTCAAATCGAACCTGGTCGTTTCCCTTTCCCGTGGCACCATGACTGACGGCATCCGCTCCTTCCTCTTCGGCGATCTTTACCTGGTGCCTTGCGATAAGCGGTCGGGCGATGGATGTTCCCAGCAAATACTGGCCTTCATATATGGCATTGGCCCGAAAAGCGGGAAAGACAAAATCCCTGACGAATTCCTCCCGCAGATCCTCGATGCGTGCCTTGACTGCACCTGTTGCGATGGCCTTGGCCTCGAGCCCACTGAGCTCGTCACCCTGTCCGAGATCTGCGGCGAAGGCGATCACTTCACATTGATAGGTTTCGACCAGCCACTTCAAGATGATGGATGTGTCCAATCCACCCGAGTATGCAAGGACAACTTTCTTGATGTTCATAAAACCCCTTGGGCAAAGTGTGATCGATTGTCGGCGTGCGTGCGGTCCACTTTCTGTCTCAAGGATCACCTGTGAACGGCAATCAGTCTTGACGGTTGATGACCCAATCGAGCAACGCCATTTGAAAATACAGACGATTCTCAGCCTGATCAAAAACGACGGACCGAGGACCTTCCATTACCTCCTCAGTGATCTCCTCGCCCCTGTGAGCCGGGAGGCAGTGAAGCACCAAAGCATGTGAAGGGGCTGCAGCCAGAAGGGAGTCGTTGATCTGATAATCGCGAAAAGTCTTCCGCCGCTCTTCGGCTTCAGCCTCCTGCCCCATGCTCGCCCAGACGTCAGTATAGAGCACATCGGCCGACGACACCGCTTCTCGCGGATCACGGGTGATGTGTACGGCTCCTGTGCCTTCCTTTCCAGCCCATTCCACCACTGCGTTTGATGGTTCATGGCCGGGAGGGCATGCCAGGGAGAGAGTGAAACCGAGGCGTGCCGATGCATTGATCCAGGAGTGGGCGACGTTGTTGCCGTCTCCGATCCATGCCACGTGCAGAGCCTCGAGGCTTCCCCTCTTCTCCTGTATCGTCAGGAGATCGCTCAGCACCTGGCAGGGATGGAAGTCGTCCGTGAGACCGTTGATCACAGGGATCGAAGCGAATCGGGCCAGCTCTTCCACGTCCCTGTGAGCGAATGTGCGCACTGCGATGGTATCGACGTAACGAGCAAGGACCCTTGCCGTATCGGCGAGGGGCTCGCTTCGGGAAATCTGAGAATCCTTTTCCGTAAGGAAAATACAATTGCCCCCCAGTCGATACATGGCGGCCTCGAAGGATACGCGAGTGCGGGTGGACGGTTTCGCGAAGATGAGTCCCAGGATTCTTCTGGAAAGAGATGGCCGCAGCGATCCCTCGGACCATTCCTGCTTCATCCGTTGAGCCCTGTCGATGAGCTGTCTGATTTCGGAGGCCGTAAGATCTCTAATGGTCAGCAGATCGCGCTTCATTGGATTTCCTCACTCAGAATCCGGTCCAATGCAATGATCAGATGATCGATATCCTCTTCTTCCACGATGAGAGGGGGAACAAAACGTAGCACCGTGTCGTGGGTGCAATTGATGATGAATCCCTCTTCCATGCAGCGTTCCACGATCCTCTGGCCCGCCCTGTGGAGTTCCATGCCGATCATGAGGCCCCGGCCCCGCACTTCCCGGATAATGGAATGCCTGGCTTGCAGGTCCTGAAGACG
>JAAYUJ010000514.1 GCA_012517775.1 Deltaproteobacteria bacterium | reverse complement strand
TCGCTTAGGGTTTTCGGAATGCTGATTTTGCCGCTTGTCCACAACGAGATCCGGCTTCCCGAGCAAGTGTTCAGGCCAGTAATGGCCCATCACGATCAGGGTGCGTCCCGGGTTACGGACAAAACGTGCCCGATGCGCACACTGATATAGTTCGGATTCATTTTGGTGTTGCACCCATTGGACCTGCTGCTGAAAGTCATCCGGGAATAGTGTCGCCGCCAAGTCGAAGGCCGCACCGGGTGACAATACTGGGGTACCGAAGCACAACACAGCCTGCACACTTTGAAACGCATTGAGCCCCCGGCTTGCAAAATAGTGGGTTGAGTCCCAGACTATGTCGGGTCGCAGGGCCTTAAGGATCTCGATCGCCTTTTCTTCTATGGGCATGTGCGTGATGAGAAGTGCGCGGCTCACCTCTGGGGGAAGTTGCTCAACCAATCTCGAAAGATGCCTCTTAATATCCTTTTCCAACATACGTGAAGTCTTCAGCTTACCCATGGATTGTCTTACCCAAACGCGGCGGCCCATCCACCGGACATGTATCTCGGTGAGGTGGAATTCCCTTCCGAAAATCGCCCAGAGTTCCTCGCGGCTTGACGTGGCGTCGAGAACAGTCAGTTTCGTACGTTCCGGAAGGTGATGCTTGAACATCCTCATGAAACTTAAATGCTTGGTCGACTTCGTCACGTTCGCATGGACCCACGCGATGCCTTCTCCAACCGCTACTGCGAGCCATTGTAGAGCCGTCATGTTGATCCCTTCGTACATCAGCGCCATTTGACTGCTTTCCAGCAAAAACTTCAGTTGTTCGGCAAGTAGCAATCGGGCTCGTTCCTTGGATATTCCAGCGATAGCCCAGAGATCCGGTTTTCCTTGCCACTGCGTGCCGCCAGGTTGCCGGGTGTAAAGCCGGCCGATCTTCTTTCCCTGTTGCAGTGTCTCTTTCTGAAGGGTTTCAGCAGCCCATCGAAGCCGAAGGATCACCGTTTGCGCTTCTTTGGAAAAGAACGGGACGACGGTCTGAAGTTCATCAAATCCTATGGCCCTCGCAGGTTGAACCATCGCGGAGAGGGCCTGCTCATCGATATAGGCCCGATTGGCTGGAAAATCTTCGGAGAGGAGGTACGGAAGTTGATGGGTCGTGCAGAAGACGAGCCCTCGCCGCCGCTTTCTGCCGCCCACCGCTAAGGGGTCCAACTGGTGATAGTAGGGGCATCCTTCCGATTTGTAGCTCCGCCTCTTGGCTCGATGGGGATGATCATTACAGAAAGGGCAAACCGTCTTCCCGGGGAAATAGCCAAGCTTGATGGCCTCGTCAACCTTATCCATGTGATAGCAAGTAATCACGGGGGGATTGTCACGCCTCCCGTAAAAGTGGATGACCGGAACGCCATCTTTTGTCCAGGACTTCGCCGTTTCCATCCACTCGTCAATCAAGCGGTGATTTGGAAAGGCGTAGACAACGATTCGAGACCCGGCCTCTTCTGTGGCCTTGGCGACGGCAGAACGCGTCTTCCCGCAGCCAGGTGTAACCACAAAGGCCGCATCACCAGTTGCGTTCCTGATCCGCTCGTAGAGAAGGCATTCAGCTTCGACGAGATCGATGAATTCAGGCTCTTGCGTGTCGTTCGCGCCGAAGTCTTCATGGTAGTCGAAAAAATCGGGACCAGCCCATTCGGAGGCTGGGAGTCCACCGTTTCCCCGGAATGCCGCACAACTTGATCTGAAACAGCGTAGAAGGCCGTTCGGGAGCAGATAGGCCTTCTTCCGCCGTCCACATACGGGGCATATGGACAGTATGAAGAACCC
>JAAYUJ010000513.1 GCA_012517775.1 Deltaproteobacteria bacterium | reverse complement strand
AGCACCAGCCTCGACATAATTTGCGTCTTCGAACCCACTGCCTGTGCCGGCGTTCCTCTCAACCAGTACCGTGTGCCCTTTCCTCTTCATGATTTCCACTCCCGCCGGAGTCATGGACACACGGTTTTCTTCCTCCTTGATCTCTTTGAGAATCCCAACGATCATGATTCACCTCCATACGTGTTCTCGTCGGTCAAAGCCCGATTTTTCCGAGCAGACCATCGCCAGGGGTTGTCGAAATAAAAATGGAAAAGGGCGTTATCTGTGCGTATTCTTGCTCAGGGGGGTCAGGATGAGATCCTGAAAACTCTGCAGGACCTCAGCAAGGGGTTTGCTTCCATCAATAATGACGAACCTTTCAGGTTCACCCGCAGCCAGTTCGAGGTAACCGCTTCTTACCCTTTCATGAAAGGACTGACTCTCCTGTTCGATGCGATCCAGTATGCCATTTCTGGTTTGAATGCGTGTCAAGGCGATGTGGACGGGACAGTCGAGAAGTATTGTCTTATGGGGCAACAAGCCCTGAGTGGCCCATTGGAGTATGGGCCGAATAGTTTTGGCCCCTAGAAACCGTCCGTATCCCTGGTATGCCAGAGTTGCATCCAGATAGCGGTCAGAAAGAACCCAGGAGCCATCCTTGAGAGCAGGAAGGATTACCTCTTGAATGAGTTGAGCACGGCTTGCGGAGTAGAGCAACACTTCAGCTTCCAGAGAGATCTTCCCGGAAGAAGGTTCAAGGAGCAGTTGCCTGATGCTTTCCCCGAGAAAAGTTCCGCCAGGTTCACGGGTTGTGACATGAGAGATCTTCATGCGGGTGAGCCATCGGCTCATTTCGTCAAGGAGAGTGCTCTTTCCACATCCGTCGATTCCTTCAAAGCTTATGAAGCGGGCAGGGCCAGCGAGAAGAGTATTCATTGTGCGGCTTTTCCTCAAGCACGGATGGAACGGTTGTCGTCTTCGTTCTTGGTGTCTTCGTTGTACTCTTTCTGCTGGCGCTGGAAGTTCACTCTATTTTTTGCAACATATATTTCTTTCACCCTGGGAAAACCCAGTCCAAAAACGGAGCATGCCTCATAGAAACTGGTCCAGAGCTGCATCACGGCGTCTTTCGCCTTGTCCTCCTTGAAACCGCCTCCCTTTGCCCACCATTTCCACTTGAGGCTGTTCTGGAGATCATCCAGAGCAAGGAATGCACGAAGGGCAAATCCATCGAAGGGGATTTCGTTTGCCGGGGAGTCGGGTGGGGTGACGTCCTGAGAGTCGATCTCCAGGATATGTGACAAGCTCACAAGGAAGTGAAGCATGTCCACCACTTCTATTCTTCCATTCTGCGTTCCGACCCCGAACTCATGAACTTCCCGCACGAGTTCCGCCAGTTCCGCGGAGAGAGCCTTTCGGTAGTTTTCAATCCATATGAGCTTCCCCTCCGGGTCCTTGATGGTGTTCCCATAATCCAGGCCTATATTCCTCAAAGTGTGGTCGTTGAGGCTCCACTGGAGTCGGAAAATCTCTTCCATATCATCACCTCTGGTTATGTTGTCGGCAGTCCGAGGGATTCAAAGTATTGTCTGACTTCCCTGGCGATCAACCGAATCCGCGGATGAGCCTGTTTGGAGTCCCTGAGGGATATGAAATGCCTCCACCCGCTCCATCTGCCACTGACGAATATCTCACTCTTGAGCAAATTGGGAAGGACATCCCGGGCAATCTCCGGTCTGAGGCCGCGAGCGATATCGCTCTGGTACCATTCGAAAATAACCTCGCCTCGCCTTCGCCATTCCAGAACCTGTGGATTTTCCGTGATAAAAGTTCCCTTTGATTCGTCATAGCAGGATTCCAGCTCTTCAGGAAGGATGAGTGTCATTCCCTTGTTCCTGTAGTTGACGTAACGGGTACTTTCCTGAGTGAAAGAGAGCACTCTGTGTCTGACAATCTCATGGGTGATGCCACGGTCGCAGATGAACTTGAAGAGGAAAACGGGGAGGTCCGATCGCGGGTCTTTCCTCAGGAGCTCCAGTTGAGCCTCTTCCGGGACAATGGAAACGTTATAGTGGAAATCATCGGGCAGATCCGCCCCCTGTTGGAAAAGGGCGGGAAAGGTGCGTCCCAGGTGATGGCCGAGGAATTCATAATAGCGTGTGGCCTCCTGTTTGAGGTATTCGAGGGTTTCAATCCAACCCCGCAGATTGGCTGCAATGGTAAAGGCGAGGTTGCCTTCGTCATATGTGGTGCAGGTTCTGTGATAGGCAGCCCTTTCCCTGATAATCTTTCGCAAGGATTCATAGAATTCCTGTACGGAGGGAATGCCGGGGGCTGAGCCACCGGATGAATCCTCCTGAATTTTGAGAGCAATATTGCTATGTTCCAAGACCGATAGATGGCCGTGGTTCTTCAGCATGAGCACAAAAGACCGTGCAGAGTCTTCCGTGATCCTGTCTTCGGATTTGTATGCGGTTCTCCCGCAGAGCTCGATAACCTGGAGTACTCGCCTTTCCTCGGATGGGGCGAGCCCCTGAGGGAAAACAGATGTCCTGACAAAATGCACTTTCATAGATCCCCCTGTTCAGTGGTTGACTCTGAAGTACCATGGATAGGGAAAGTTGAGCAACGGGAATGTATGCGATTGAATGACGTGGGGGGGAAGAGATGATTCAGAAAGGCGTTTTCAGCCTTTTGATGGTTTTGTAGTATACTATTGTTCACCCTTTTAGAGGTGTGCCATTGTCCTGTTGATACAGATTTGGCTTGACACTTTCCATAGGCACCGGCATTGAGTTCGAAGGTGTGAAGGCCCTGCCGGATGCATCAGGAGGTCTGCAATGATCAAAGTCATCACTCACGAGGATTTCCGACAAGTCTATACCAATGATCCCGCGGCGGCACCCGGAAGGATTGACGCCATACTCAAGGCCATCGAAGGGGAGGTGATCTTTGAAGAGGCGTATCCCGCAGGGGAGGAAGATATCGCGGCGGTGCACACGGCGGCCCATATTCAGAGCGTCACACGAATGGGTCTTTTCAATATTTCGGCCCTTGCGGCTGGAGCCACTGTCCAGGCTGCTGAAATCGGTTTGAAGGAACCGTGTTTTGCTTTGGTACGGCCACCTGGCCACCATGCATCCGCTGGAAGTTCCTGGGGTTTTTGCTACTTCAACAACATGGCCATAGCCATAGACCATCTGAGCAGAAACGGCAGAATCGCCCGGGCTCATGTACTCGACTTTGATATGCACTATGGAGATGGGACAGTAAACATACTGGAGGGAAAGGGATATGTGACGATCCACAATCCGGAGTCCCATGATCGGCTCAGATATCTCAAGGAGGTGGAGGCCGAGCTCTCCAGAACCAAAGCAGACGTCATCGGGGTTTCGGCAGGTTTTGACAACCATGTGGATGATTGGGGCGGGGTGCTTCTCACCGAGGACTACCAAACCATGGGGCGTATGGTTTCTGAGACATGCAAACGGCTGGAAATTGGTTGTTTCGGAGCTCTTGAAGGAGGCTACAATCACGCCGTGATCGGGCAGAATGCCCGGGCTTTCCTCAGGGGTCTTCAGGGATTGTAGGGAAAAAGGGGCTGAAAGTGGCTGCTGCAAAGAGCATTGAAGAGATCAGGGCGCTTTTTCCGGAGGAATTGAAGGAATACATGGAAAAGAATCAGGAGGGGAGCTATACGCTTCTTGATGTTCGCCAGCCATTTGAATACGAGGAATCGCACCTTCCGGGCGCGAAGCTCATTCCCCTCCCGAATCTCCCGGATTCTCTGGGAGAAATCGATCGGAGGCGTCCGACCGTTGTGTACTGCAGGTCCGGCGGCCGCAGTCAGATGGCGGCCCGGTTGCTTATGCACCAAGGTTTTGAGGATGTCCGGCATCTCCAGGGAGGGATGAACGCGTGGGAGGAGCCCACTGCCACAGGCCCGGTCGAGTTTCACCTTGGTTTTGTGACAGGCGGGGAAATGCCTGCTGACATCATCAAAATGGCCTACCGCATGGAGGCCGGTTTGAAAAGGTTTCACGAAGAAGTCCTTGCGCGAACGGATGAAGAGGGATTTGCCGATCTTCTCAAGAGCCTCATCAAAGCAGAGGAAAAACATATGCTGACGGTCAAGGAGTTGGGTTCCGCTGAGGGCCTTGGTGAAGAGGAGTTCAATGAGGCTTTGGAGCAGGACTCCGGGGGGCTGATGGAAGGAGGGTTCACCGTCAACGATTTCCTGGATGCTAATGAGCATTATTTCAAGTCCCTTACCGGGTTTTTGGAACTCGCTATGATGGTGGAAACGCAGGCGTTTGACCTCTACCTTCGCATGGCGGCCGAATGCAGAAATGACGAGAGCCGAAAGGTGCTCCTGAGGATCGCAGAGGAGGAGAAGGCACATCTGGCAATGCTTGGTCGATATCTGGACCAGATGGGTATTCATAATTCTTAAACACTGAGGATAGATGAATTCCGGATCGATATTACCCAAGGGACTGGTCTTCTTGCGGGCAGGTGCCCCATTGATGCTCAAGCTTGGAAAACTTGCACAAGACGGCAGGAGTGGGTCGAAGCGATATCTTCAGGGCTGGCTATCCATCTCCCACAACGAAGGTTTGTACGATCTGGAAAAGATCTGAGATATTAAACGGTTTGGCCAGAAACGCATCGGCACCGAGATCTCTGGCCATTTCTTCGCTCGAACGATCACCAGACATCATGACACATATCGTCTTGGGAGATTTCTTCTTGATTCTGACGAGGAGTTCAAGGCCCGTCATCTCCGACATGTTGACATCAGAGAGAATGAGATCAGGTTGCCCCTCTTTTTCGAAGTGATTCCAGGCAGAGAGCGCGTTTTCAAATACGAGGACCTTCCGGTTGACACAAAACATGAGAACATCGACAAGCAAACCTCTTGTCAGTTCATTGTCGTCTACGACGGCCATTTTAGCATTGCGTTTCATAATGTAACCCGTGTAATCCGACATGAGATTAATCTATCAGAACCGGAAACAGACGGACACATTTCGACATTGATCATGAAAATCGATGGGAAGCAGTATT
>JAAYUJ010000512.1 GCA_012517775.1 Deltaproteobacteria bacterium | reverse complement strand
GTACTTTCGTACTGTGAACGGCACGGAGAGCCCGAGGAAATGATAGAATGTCAAGGAATTGTGTGGAATGCCCGTACCTTCTCAATAAGTAGATCGGGATTCCAATCCCGACAGCCTTTGCACCGGGGTGTCGGGTGTGGAAACCCGACCTGCAAAGGTATCGTTGCCTGGGCTTATTGAGAAGTCGCGAACATGGCAAATGTTGCGCAGAGGATGAGAGAATGCCGGACCTGCCATGAATGAAGTCACTCAGAAACTTCAGAGAGAAGCCGAACGAATCGCGTCCAGGCACCCGATTCCGGAGTTCTACACACGATTCAAGGCACCCATTGCTCTTGCCAGGAGGTTGTTCTACAAGGATCCCACCGTCGTCATGATGCGTGATATCGTGCAGTCGGTTCTCCAGGAAGATCTGGGTCACGGCATCTTTCACAGCACACACGTCAGCATTGATTGCGCGGTTCTGATCTGGGTGGAGATGCAAACGCTTCAGTTCTATGATGCCGAGGTCGAGAGACTCATGGTGCTGGGGCTTCTGGCAGGACTCCTTCATGATATACGCCGAGAGGAGGACAACCATGCCGAAGCGGGAGCGAAAGAGGCGTTGAGGCTGCTTCGTGACTTCCCTGTGAGCGGTACGGAGGCGGACTGTGTTTACTCCGCCATCCGAAACCATGAGGCTTTTACGACCCCGTTTCCATGCCGTTTGCCCTGGATACAGCTCATCAGCGACTGCCTTTATGATTCAGACAAGTTTCGCTGGGGAGTGGACACCTTCACCCACACCCTCTGGCACATGGCCAATCATCGGGGGCTTACGCCCCGGGAAATTGTCGAGAGATTTCCATGGGGAATGTCCGGGATTATGCAGATCATCGAAACATTCCGCACCCCGACCGGTCGTGAATTCGGTCCGGAAATACTGATGACGGGCGTTGAAATCGGAAAGGAGATTTATCGCTATTTGTTGAACTGGTGCCGAGAGGAATCCAATGAAAAATGATACTCTGACAGGAATTGAGGGAGTCCGGGTGGGGCATGCCGAGGTGCCCGGGGCCCCGAGTGGATGCAGTGTGATTCTAACTGGTGGGGGAGTGCCGGCAGGCGTCGATGTGCGTGGAGGAGCTCCGGGGACTTTCGGGACGGATACCCTCAATCCCGTGAATCTCGTGGACAGGATTCACGGTCTTTTCTTTACGGGGGGGAGTGCTTTTGGCTTGAGTGTGGCCGACGGGGTGAGACGATATCTCCAGGAATTGAACGTTGGTTTCGACTCAGGATATGGGTTGATTCCCATCGTCGCGGGTGCCGTTATTTTCGACCTGGGAATCAATACCTCCGGGCGTTACCCCGACTCGGAACTCGGATACCAGGCCTGTTGCAATGCTTCAGCAGCTGTTGTTCCGGAAGGATGCGTCGGCTCCGGCCTCGGAGCGACGGTCGGGAAGCTTTACGGGATGGAGCAGGGAATGAAGAGCGGTGTAGGAAGCGCTCTCGTTGATGCTCCCAGTGGGGTGAAGGTCGGTGCGCTCATGGTGGTGAACGCTTTCGGAGACATTCTCGATCCCGCGCAGAATCGCCTTTTGGCTGGGTGCCGCGAGAAATCGGACAGTCTGAGGTTGCTTGACGCCGAACAGGAGATTGGAAAAATGAAGCGTCTATCCGGTTTTCCGGAAGGGCAGAACACGGTGGTGGGCGTGGTGGCGACCAATGTCAGGATGAACAAGACCCAGCTCACGAAGGTAGCGCAGATGGCCCATGACGGACTCGCCCGTACAGTGTACCCGACCCACACCCTCTATGACGGCGATACCATTTTTGCTCTGAGCTGTGGTGAGCTGGAATCGGTGGAAGTCACGGTCGTTGGCGCTCTGGCTGCCCGTGCCACGGCTGAAGCCGTCTTGAGGGGGACCCGTAAGGCCTCTTCTCTCGGAGGCCTTCCAGCCTTTGCCGACCTGTGATGGTTGCGGTATGTCCTTTGCTTATTATTGTTCAGGATGTTTCAGGAGCATTGGCACTTTCTCAATAAGTAGGTCGGGATTCCAATCCCGACAGCCTTTGCGCAAATGTGTGGGGTATGGAAACCCGACCCACAAAGCTGTCGTTACCAGGACTTATTCAGAAGCTACGAGCATTGCTGATTGTTGTGCGGCCGGAGACGCGTCAGAGTATAGCTTGGCCAGGAAATCCTTCAGGAAGGTAGAAGACGTAGTGATGGGAAATGACATGGAATTGCACGTTGGTCTCCGACTCGATGGTCGCAAAAAGGTCTTTGAGGGTTGAGGCATTGACCACGGCATGATGAAAGTGATTCGCATTGTAATGATCGGGAGAGAGGGGAAGGAGGAAATGGTTCACATTGCCCCGCCACACAACGTGAAGCTCTTCCCTCTCCCGAAGGATATCCTTGTAGAATTTCCTCAGCAGGTCGGTCCTGAGGATGGGAGAGCAGACACCGGTGACGCATTCCATGAGGCCGGCAAGACGGTAGACACGCCGCATCTTCTCTTCCTCATCCCTGTACCTGTAAAGACCGAGCGTTGTGAAATGATAACCTCCGTCCAATCGGATATGATTGGGGACATGCCGGATGTGCCTGTGGCCGGGAATGCGAGTCGCCTCCAACCGATGCGCTTCATAGCGTTCGGACTCAGCACGTGTGCACATTATGGCGAACCCGCTTTGCCAGTCGCCGCGACGGAACTCCAGAGGACGGGCCACGATGAGGTTCTCTTTTTCCGCCTGCTTCTGAGTGAAATCGATGAGCTCTCCCAAGATCACTTCCGTTTCGCCAGGCATGCCGGCAAGAAATTGAAACCTCATGAAATCCCTGATGGGACAGGCTCTTATCGCAGTGCTTCGCACCTTCTCAATTAGTAGGTCGGGATTCCAATCCCGGAAGCCTCTATGCCATATTGTCGGGTATGGAAACCCGACCTGCTGAGCGATCGTTACCTGGACTTACTGAGAATTTGCAATGCTTCCCCGGTAGTGCTCCGTGAGTTTTCTTATACACAGTGATGCGGCCCCGAAAGGTCAGCTTGAGGTATGCATCGCATTGAGCCCAATGGGTGTTGTCTCGTTTCCGTCTGCGGTCATTCAGGTAGAAACGGAGTGACGTCTTCTACATAATCCACTACAATTTTGAAGCCGGCAGATTTGAGACTGTCGACCGCTGTGGGGAAATCTACCAGGTTCACCCGAACCATCAGTTGCCACACTCCCTCATGCCCTCGCAAGGGAACCACGATAATACTGCGGATATTGATCAACGCCTCCTGCATCCTCTTGCCGACTTCAGCGACGATTCCGATGCGATCGCGAACCAGAATGGAAAAGCGCCTGGTATCTTCGCTCAGCCCAAGGGCTTTCAGGAAGACTTCCAGGAGATCGGTGGAGGTGATCATGCCGACGAGCCTGTCGTTCTTCAAGACGGGCAGGCATCCGATTTTGTGGTCTTGGAGGACGCGCGCGGCTCGCTCAATGGTCATGTCCGGCGTTGCCGTAACGACCTTTCTGGTCATGATATTGTCAACGGTCAGTTTCTGCAGGACGTAGGTCAGCTCATGGACACTGAGAGTGGTTGCCGGAGAGGCCCAGGCCTGCCGCAAGTCTCGATCCGTCACTATCCCCAGGAGATGTGCCTTTCCATCCGTTACAGGAAGGTGTGTTATCTTGTGATGGTCCATCATTTCCCGGGCTTTGAAGACAGATGTCTCGGGAGATATGGTGATGAGGTTGGTAATCATGTTCCAGCCGACGTACATCATGCCCTCCTTGATTTCAAGACGGAAGCAGCAGGTATCAAGAAGCAGAATAGGAAAAGTGCGCGGGGGGTGTCAATGTGAATCTGATCGGCGGAAGCTTTGAAGAGGAGGTTTCCTATCGATAGGTTCAGGTGTGGAAAGCTTCGCAGTTCGGGTTTCCATGCCCGACAACATGACGCAAAGGCTGCCGGGATTGGGATCCCGGCCTGATCATCAAAAATTTGCAAGAGGAGTGCCCAAGTGCCTGATTCTAAAGACAGTAGTAGTCAGGAGCTTCTGAAGAGGCTCACTCAGGCCATCGGGGATTGGGAGTGTTCTCCCTACTACCTCGAAAAGGAAGAGCTCTTTGATCTGGAAAGGTTTCTGGACGATCATCAGGCAGCGGACCTGAAAAGAGAGCTGGAGAGGCTCTACGGGGCTCCCCTCAACCAGAGGTTCTGGAGCTCCTTTCTCGGATACCACCGTCTGAAGAAGGCTCGCGAGGAAATCAAGACCCAGGATGCTCTTCAGGAGGAGAAACGCCGGAGATACATGGAGGCATTGGATGCCGAGAGAAAAGCATGGCAGGAAACCATGAAGGAATTCTTCCATCAGCAACGGAGGGAGCGATTCCGCGTCATTTCCGGAGGGAGAACGGATAACAGAGAAAGATGAGAATGATGGTTCGGTGTTTCAGTTGATGAACACCTGGCGGAAAAAGTCCATCTGCTCGATGACCGCTCCGGCTCCCCTCGCTACCGCAGTGAGCGGATCCTCGGCAATATTCACCTTGAGACTGGTTTGCTGATTCAGCAGTTGGTCGAGTCCGCGTATCAGGGCTCCCCCTCCTGCGAGCCAGAAACCTTTATCATGAATATCCGCGGCCAGGTCCGGAGGCGTTTTTTCCAAAGCGCGCTTTACCGCCTCAACGATGACCGCGACCGGTTCCCTGATAGCTTCCCGAATCTCGGAGTCCGTTACGGCAAACGTCTTGGGAATTCCGGTCAAGATCTCTTTTCCAGTGATATCGATAGACTCAGGTTTCTCCAGGGGAACGGCTGATCCGATCCTCATCTTCACCGTTTCGGCCAGGACTTCGCTGATGATCATCTGTCTTTCCCGCTGCATGTAACGGAGGATGGCTTCATTCGCCTCATCTCCTGCAACGCGCACCGATTCACTGTAGGCAACGGCAAACATGGAAATGACAGCCACTTCTGTGGTTCCTCCGCCAATGTCCACGATCATGTTTCCGAAAGGCTGGTCGATGGGGAGACCGGCTCCGATTGCGGCAGCCATGGGTTCCTCCACCAGATGAATATGTCTTGCACCGGCCTGCTCTGCGGCTTCGATGACCGCGCGCTTCTCCACCGAGGTAATGCCTGTGGGGACCGCCACCACCAGCTTGGGACGTATGATATACCGCCGTTGCAGCACTTTGCTCAGGAAATACTTGATCATAACGCTCGTGACTTCAAAATCGGCAATCACTCCGTCCTTCAGGGGACGGATTGTCACGATGCGTTGTCCGTGCCGCCCGATGATATTTCTGGCTTCCTGTCCGACTGCGATGACCTGGTGTGTATCCTGGTTGATGGCCACTACGGAGGGTTCGTTGAGTACAACGCCTTTTCCCCGCAAGTAAACGAGAGTATTGGCGGTGCCCAGGTCCATGGCCAGGTCCTTGGAAAAGAAGCTCAACAATCGATCAAGCATGGATGACCCTTTATTCGTTCTTCAGTCTCTTGAGAATCAACGGTCGTTGAGTCTATAGAGAATGGTCAGTTCGGTCAATGGTTTTTCCGGTCTCTATCTGATCATTCCCGGGAAGGCAGTGAGGAGTAAAGTCGGCGGTACGCCAAGGGCCATAGCTCCTCGGTTCTCGTTCCATCCTGGGGGTAACTGACGGCCCCTATGCTGGCGTGTACCCGTACCCCCTTGAGTTTTGCGGTGAAGTACTCTCTGGCTCGTTCGACCAAACGGGAAAGCTGATGGCGCGCATCCTGGAATGTGACCTCCGGAAAAAGAAAGCCGAAGCGGTTTTCTGCTACCAGACTCACCATGACAGCCGTCGAGAGTTCTTCACACATTGCGCTGGCGACTTCCCTTTGCCACCTGCGGGTTACCTTGGGTGAAACACGGGTGCTGATGATTCGCCACGGCTCGATCTGCAAAAGGGCCAAAGTGAATGGAGTGCTGTCCTGCATGGATAACGTCAGTGTTGAATCGACTCTTCCTTCGAAAGTACGGGGATTGAGGAGGCTTGTCGTCAGATCGTAAGCCTTGAGATGTTCATATTCCTCCTGGAATGTCGATTTACCGAGATACAGGTTGAAGAAGTGGAGAAGGTGAGAAACGGCCGACTGATAGTCGGGACTCCATTCCATGGGATATCGGGAGAGGAGGAGAAGCCCCAGCGTATGACCAAGGGCCATCTGCGATGGGAGCGCCCAGAGGGTGCCCTGATGGGGCAGGCCTTCACCGGCAGAAAATACAAAATGATCGGGGGTATCCGGGTTGAGCCTGGCAACGAGCAACGGCTTCCTGTTGCGAAAAAGCCAGCCCGCCAGTCCTTCCTTTATGGGAAAAGATTGGTTCATGAGATTTCTGGGGGTGTTCGGTGTACTGGCGAACAGGTGGTAGTGGGGTTTGTCCGCTTCCCGAAGAGCCAGGAAGCCATATTCCGTACCGAGCAGTTGTGCACACTCGTTGACCACCATAGTGCAATAATCTTCGGGTGCAACATCCCCGAAGGCAGCCTCGTCCAGACGCCGCCAGAACTCGAAGATGCGGGTGAGGTTCTCCTGTTGTGTCAGTTGTTCGTCAATCTGCATGATTTCATGAAGTACTCCAGCGACCTCCTTGATCCACTTCTGTTGCTTGTCGTTGAAGCCCCATCCATATTTGGTGTCCACGTAGAGCACGCCTGCTCCGTCCCCCACGGGAACCGCGAAAAGCCCCTTGATGTGCGACTCGCCCTCGCGATAAAAAGGAACAGTTGCCGTCAGTGTTGCAGTGACTTCGGGAAGTTTTTCCAGGTGAATCGTCTGGCCTATTTTTTGAACTTGTGCCAGTATCCCGCTTTGTTCCAAGGGCAGAGAGACCACCTGAGGCAGGTGACGGCTCAGGGTTTGGGATGCCGCGAGATGCAACTGACGTGACTTGCTGTCGACGATGAAGAAGGCTGTCGTGTAAGCCTCCAGGAAGTTGCTGAGGAGGCTTACAAGAGATTGGTAGGGATTACCGTCGTGCATGGGACGCTGCCTTTTTCACTTGGTTTCAGAGATTTACATGCTTGCTAAGGGGCCTGAAGGATTGTGCGGAGAACCCAAGATCGCGTTCATCGCCGAAGCGGCCACCTCTGTCATTAGATGAGAAGCAACAAAAAGTAAAGTGAGAAACCATGGGAAAAATTAGAATATTACCGGACAATCTCAGTAATCAGATTGCTGCCGGGGAGGTGGTGGAAAGGCCGGCGGCCGTTGTCAAGGAGCTTTTGGAAAACAGCATCGATGCGGGGAGTCTGAAGATTCATGTCGCCCTCGCACAGGGGGGGCGAAAGGAGATTCGTGTTGTGGACAATGGTGCCGGCATGAGCCACGATGATGCTCTTCTGGCGATCGAGCGGCATGCCACAAGCAAGATCAAGGATCTCCAGGATCTCCAGGCAATTCAGTCTCTGGGTTTTCGCGGAGAAGCCCTCCCCAGTATTGCCTCCGTGAGCCGGTTCGAGCTAGTCACGAGAGAGGAGGACAGTCTATCGGGCACCCTCATTCGTGTGGAAGGCGGCATCCTTAGAGACGCGCGGGAAACAGGATGCCCGAGGGGGACGATGGTTACGGTTCGTGACCTTTTCTACAATATCCCCGCCCGGAGAAAATTCCTGCGTACGGTCGACACGGAAATGGCCCACATTGGAGATCAGTTTCTCAGACTCGCCATGGCCCACCCTCAGATCCACTTTCAACTCATCCATCAGGATCGCACCCTTTACGACTTTTCACCGGCCAGGAGCCCCGAAGGTCGAGTGGGACAGATTCTCGGATCGGACCTTTCTGCCAGAATGATCCCTTTCGGCGTGGAAGGGAGCTCCCTGGTGCTGCGGGGGTTTCTTGGCCCCCCGGAGCTCCAGAGATCCAATGCCCAGTCACTCTTTCTCTATGTGAACACAAGACCGGTATGGGAGCGAATGCTCACTCGCGCCATTCTTGGCGCGTATGAGGCGGTCATTCCCAAGGGGAAGTATCCAGTGGTGGTGCTCTTTGTGGAGATTCCCCATGCCCTTGTGGACATCAATGTCCATCCGACCAAGCGCGAGGTGCGCTTCAGAGACCCATCGGAAATATTGGAAAGGGTTCGAGCAGTGATTTTCAGCAGCCTGGAGGGTTATCGGCCGTCCAATGAGCCTGCTCGGGGATTCATTCGGCCACCGTTGATGCGGGAAGACCAGAGACCGCCTTCCAGTGCTTTTCCAGGACAAAATGAAAGATTGTCACGCCCCGTTGGAGATGTTCATGCCTCGTTCGCCCCATCGCCTCACATTGCGACTCAGGTGAGTGCCTTTCCTCATCCAGCCTTAGTCCAGCCTCAAGAGACCACAGGTGAGGGAGTCGTCGACACGGCTGGTCAGCCGGGCTTTTCCTGCCCAGGTCCCGGTTTTTCTCGATTGCCTCTCATAGGGCAGTTGGGCAATGCTTATGTTCTGCTCGAAGCTCCCGACGGCCTGGTGCTGATCGACCAGCATGCCGCCCATGAGAGGATTCTGTATGATCGGCTCTCTTCCGGTACGGAGAGTGTGTCGAGTCAACGGCTCCTTCGATCCGTAGTGCTGCAGCTCCTGCCCCGGGAGGCTGCAAAGCTCCGCCGCTGGATGGACGAGCTCGGACGGATCGGCTTCGAAATCGAGTCCTTTGGGGGAGACAGTTTTGTTATTGCAGCGGTACCGGCGGTCCTGACCGGTTGTCCTCCCGACATACTGATACGTGAAATGCTGGATGATGCTCATGAGGACGACAAGACTCCCCGCTGGAATCTTATGGCGAATCTTGTCAAAACTGCAGCATGCCATTCTGCCGTGAGGGCCGGGCAAAAGCTCAAACCCGATGAAATCCGCTTCTTGCTTGAGGATCTTGACAAGACGGCAATGCCTGCAACATGCCCCCATGGACGCCCCCTCTGGCTGAAATTGACCCATGCCGACATCGCGCGACTCTTTCACCGGACATGACCAACTTGACAGGATGACACACTTCCCGGTGGTTCTCCTGGCGGGCCCAACAGGGGTCGGGAAGACCTCGCTTGCCATCCGACTGGCGAAGCATCTGGGGGCGGAAATCATTAACGCCGATTCCATGCAGGTGTACCGGTTCATGGATATCGGCACGGCGAAGCCTGCCCCGGAGGAGCGTATCGAAGTCGCCCATCACCTCCTGGACGTGGTTACACCAAACGAGCCTTTCGACGCAGCCCGTTATATGGAGATGGCCCGACCTGTTATCGATACCCTCCACACATCGGGAAGGCTCCCCCTCGTGGTGGGAGGGACGGGTCTGTACATGAAGATCCTCATCAAGGGGATCTGCTCCGGCGCACCCAGCAGTGAGATTGTGCGCAGGGGGTTACTGGAGCAGATGCAGTGTCTTGGGCTGAAAGCACTCCATGATGAACTGAAGGGAGTCGATCCTATACTAGGAGAAAGGATCCATCCCAATGATCGGCAGCGCATCCTGCGCGGTCTGGAAGTTTTTCGACTGACGGGAAAGCCTCTGTCTCAATGGCAGCGCCATCACCGGTTTGCGGAGGATCGTTACACGGCCGTAAAAATTGCTCTCGGCAGGGAACGCACGGAGCTGTACGGTCGCATTGAGCAGCGAGTTTTTCATATGATGGAGCAGGGGTTCGTGGCCGAAGTGGAGGGCTTGCTGGAGATGGGCTTCGGCCCAGATCTCAAACCGATGCAATCTCTGGGCTACAGGCAGGTGGTGAGGCATCTGGCAGGAGAATACCCCATCGAAGCAGCTGTGCGGGAAATCCAGAAGGATACCCGACATTACGCCAGGAGACAGATGACATGGTTTCGAAACGACCCGGAATACCATTGGTTTCATCCGGATGAGCGAGAGAGAATCATCGAATGGATTGATGACCAACTGGAAAGATACGCGAAACCATCTTCCATCTCTTGATTTTTTTTCGGCTTTCTGCATTAGTAGCGAGACTCCGCATCATGAGGAGAATTCCGGCGATATGGAGCAGCTCCAGGCAACCATGAAGGAATACAATCAGTTTAAGAGGAAGATCCAGCAGAGGGTGGAAATCCTCGAAGAGACGCTGCAGGAACTGGAATCGCGTGAACTCCTGGACCCGGGGGGAAGCGCCCGCTGGAGAGAACACCTGGGGCGAGTCCATGCCTCTCTGGAGGACTCCCTGCTTCGGGTAGCCGTTGTGGGCTCGGTCAAGTCCGGAAAGAGTACTCTTATCAATGCCCTGGCCGGAAAGGATTTCCTCAGAAGGGGAGCAGGAATCATCACGTCATTCATCACACGGGTCCAGACCAATGATACTCCGGGTGGATGGGTGGAACTGAAGGGCTGGCCTCAGATTCTCCAGGAGCTGAATGGCAGTTTGCGCATGTTGCCTGTCGCACAGGAAGTCTTGGGGGAAAGGACCGTCGTTGACATCCGGAAGGCAAAGGAACGCAAGAGACTCAAGATCTTCCTCGAAAGAATGCAGGCGGAATGGCTGCAATCCGACGGTCGCATAGACCCGCATTTCTTCCTCCTGCAGGGGTACCTATCAGGGTTCGAGTGCCTGAAGGAATCCCTCGGGGATGCCCCCAAGCGGCTCATGTTCGACGAGCACAACGTCCACCTGCACCAGAGCTATGTGGGGCATCAGGGACAATCCGTCTACTTGAGGGACATGGAAATTCACTGCCCCATATCCTGGATGGGCGCACAGATCGAGCTCGCCGACTGTCAGGGAAGCGATTCTCCGAACCCCCGCCACTTCGCTCTTCTTCAGCAGTACCTCCTGGGGTGTCATTTTATCCTTTATGTGATCAGCAGTCGAATCGGTCTGCGTGAGGCGGATTTCCGCCTTCTCGATTTCATCAAGACCCTTCGCATGTTTCCCCAGACACTGTTCGTGCTCAATGTCGATTTGAATGAACATCCCCATATGGATGACATCAACGGGATGATCGAGCGGGTACGTTCCGAATTGGGCTGGGTGATCACGGCTCCGAGAATCTTCGCTTTCTCTGCTCTCTATCAGCTTCTGAGTCAATGCTCGCATGACATGGAGGGACCCGTCCGGGGACATTTTCTCCTCTGGAAGAATATCCCGGAGTTGGCGGAATTTTCCGAGTCCGGTTTCACCGAATTCAGAGAGCAAGTGGAGAAGAGAATATCCGGTCAACGGTCTCGTGTGCTTCTGGGAAGCGGGCTGAGCCGTCTCAGCATGGTTTCCGGAAGCATTCGGGACAGCGTGCGCGTGCAGAGGGATTTCATGGAGCAGAGGCTTTGCGGCCTCAATGAATGTGCGAGCCAGTTCGCAAGCAAGCAGAAGGCCCTGCAAAGCACCCTTGGAACTCTTGAGAATGCCATCAACGGCCTGCGGGATTCGCTGGCGAGTGAGATGAAGGGAAGGATAGATGGATTTTTTGACTTGCAAGACGGCCCAGTGGTCCTGGAGACTGCCGAGACGGTGGATCATTTTCCCATCGATCCTCAGCATCGCCGGGGACTCAAGGATTCCGCCGGTGCCCTTCGGCAGCTTTACCGGTTCTATCTGGACTTCAGACAGGCCCTTTCCCGCTATCTCGTGGAGAAAGTCAATCTCAGAGTCATCTCTTTTTCGAAGGAACTCGAGGAGTTGATCTCGGAGCGCCTGGAAAGTTCCGCGCAGGCATTTTGGTCCCTCTTCACGACGGCTGTTGCGGAATACCGCCGGCAAATGGCTGAGTTCCAAATCGAGACGGAATCCCTTGAAAACATGGAAGAACCTCAATGGGGCACGTGGGAAAAGAGGATACCTCCAAGCTTCAGTGCTTTTGTGGAGGAGGAAGCTACGGGGCGGGGGGTGCTTCTAGTGAAGTTCGGTCTCACCAGGATTGCACGCCTGCTTGCCCAGATGGGCTCAAGGGTGGGCCGCTACAGAGATCTTCCTTCCGACGGATCTGAGAATCAGAGTAGTGTGGAGGATGCGATTGATCTCGTGAAAATGGAAACCAAAGGGGAGCTTCTCCAGGCTTTTGCCAGGTATCACATGGAATTCAGCGAGACTTACGTCCGGCAAATCCTTGAAGACAGTATACGGCAACTCCTCGATGAATTCCATGCACGGATCGAAATGACCCGACTGGATTTCAATCATCTGCTGCGGCACGGGGAGAGAAAGGGGGAGGGGGAGGAATCGGAGATGGATGTCCTCATCAGAGCATGCCGGGTAACGGAGGCGATGGTGGAGGAGTTGGAAGGACTGCGATATGCGGTGAACCTGGAAAGGTGAATCTGTTTGCAGGTGGGCTCCATTCCGCCCCCAAAGGGCACACTGAAGCGTAGCCGCATCCGATGATTCTCTTACCGGCAAAGGCACGAAGGAAAAGCGAGGGAAGGTGGAAACAGTGGCGGCTATGGATAGGGCAGTGTTACGATAACCGGTTCCGATAGTCCTCGTAACTGAATTGGCGCACGATGCGGATGCGATTGTCCCTCTCCCGGATGGCAATGGACGGCAGGGGGACTCCATTGAACGTGTTGTTCTTCACCATCGTATAGTGGGCCATATCCATGAAAATCAGTTTTGAACCCACCTTGAGGGGTTCCTGAAAAGAATAATCCCCGATGACGTCTCCTGCGAGACAGGTGAGGCCTCCCAGGCGATACTTGTGAGGGTATTCATCGATCAACCCGGCCCACTGGACTTCCGGCCTGTAGGGCATCTCCAGGACATCCGGCATGTGTGCGGCGGCGGATGTGTCGACGATGGCGATATCCATCTTGTTGTGAATGATATCCAGAACAGAGGCGACGAGGAAACCGGCATTCAGAGCGATGGCCTCACCCGGTTCCAGGTAGATGTCCAGGGAGTATCGGTTTTTGAAGTCCGCGATGACGCTGCAGAGCAGGTCCAAGTCATAATCCTCGCGAGTGATGTGGTGGCCGCCTCCGAAATTGACCCACTGCATCCCTTCAATGAATTCTCCGAATTTTTCCTCAAAGACCGGAAGGGTCCGTGCCAGAGAGTCCGCGTTCAATTCGCAGAGGTTGTGGAAATGGAGCCCGGAAATCCCGTCGAGATCGGATTCCTGGAAGTTTTCCCGTGTGACGCCCAACCGTGAGAACGGACCGCATGGGTCGTAGACTGGAATCTTCACTTCGGAGTGTTCGGGGTTTACGCGGATACCGCATGCAATATGCTTCTCATGCTCGAACACCCTGAATTTGTATCGGTTCCACTGGGAAAACGAGTTGAAAACCATATGACTGCAGTACTGGAGCAGCTGATCGAATTCGGCCTCTTTGTATGCCGGTGCGAACACATGTACCTCCCTGCCGAACTCCTCGAAGCCCAAACGAGTCTCATGGAGGGAGCTTGCAGCGACCCCGTGGAGATACTGCCGGATCAGTGGGAAAAGACTGAACATGGCAAACCCCTTGAGAGCCAGGATGATCTTGCACCCGGTGCGCTTCTGAACAGAATCGAGGACCTTCAGGTTTCTCTCGATGGATGCTTCATCGACCAGGTAGCAGGGAGTGGGGATGCCACCGACATCAATGTCCATGTTCGTCTTCGCTTCCAATGTGGGTTCGCGTCTTATGGCCTCATTACATGCGGATTCTTCAGCGAACGGAGGCGCGAGACAGATTCTCTCCGCCGACTTCTGAACAAGTCCAGGCAACGAACGCTCTGTAGGCCGATTTTCTATACCCGACGCCCCGGCGCAAATGCTGTCGGAATTGGAACCCCGATCCACTTGGTGAGAGAGCACCCCTCCGGCATTTCAGTGTTGCATTCACTGGGGAAAAGTCTCCGTCCACGGCAATCCATATTGCCCCAGCTTCGCCATAAATGGGTCCGGGTCCATCTCCTCAACGTTGAATACCCCTTCGCCCTTCCAGATGCCGGTAACCATCAACATGGCTCCGATCATGGCGGGGACTCCGGTGGTGTAGGAAATGGCCTGCGCCTTCACTTCCCGGTAGCATTCCGCATGGTCGCAGACGTTATAAATATAGTATTTTTGAGGTCTTCCGTTCTTGATTCCCTCGATCATGCAGCCGATGTTCGTCTTTCCCCTGTACTGAATACCCAGGGAAGAAGGTTCCGGAAGAAGGGCTTTCAGGAACTGGAGGGGAATGATTTCACAACCCTGGAAGTGAACAGGATCAATGCGTGTCATCCCCACATTCTGGAGAACCCTCAGATGGGTCAGGTACTCCTGGGAAAAAGTCATCCAGAATCGCATCCGCCTGACCCCGGGAATGTTCCTGGCAAGAGACTCCAGTTCCTCATGGTACAAGAGGTACATTTCCCTCGGACCGATCTCCGGAAAATCGAAGGTCTTGTGAACGGAAAGCGGTTCCGTCTCGACCCACCGGCCGTCTTCATAGTACTTGCCCCTTTGGGTGATCTCACGGATATTGATTTCCGGATTGAAGTTGGTGGCAAAGGGGTGTCCGTGCTCCCCAGCGTTGCAGTCCATGATGTCGATCGCTTGGATGGTGTCGAAATGATGCTTGAGGGCATGGGCGCAGAAGATATTGGTCACGCCGGGGTCGAAACCGCAACCGAGGATGGCCATGATCCCCCTTTCCTTGAAACGCTCGTGATAGTCCCATTGCCATTTATAGCAGAACTTGGCTTCATCTCTGGGCTCATAGTTGGCGGTGTCCAAATAGGCCACTCCCGTCTCCAGGCAGGCATCCATGATCGTGAGATCCTGGTAAGGAAGGGCCACATTGATCACAATATCAGGTGAAACCTTCCTGATGAGGGCGACGAGCTCAAGTGTGTTATCCGCATCCACCCGAGCGATCTCAACAGGGCGTGAAATCTGGTCTCTGATCTTCCTGCATTTCTCGACGGTGCGGCTTGCAAGAACGATATCTGAAAAAACTTCGGGAGCTTGAGCGCACTTGTGCGTGACCACGCCCCCAACACCCCCTGCCCCGATGATCAAGACTCTGCTCATTTCCTGCTCCTTTTGATAGCCGCGATGTAACTCTTTTAAAGTTTTGTGTCGTCAGGCAGCGATATGGGAAAAGGAACCCGCCAATCGGATGGAAGGGGGGCAATGAGGCGGAGTTCCGATCGGGTCACCGGGTGTGGAAGGGTCATTCTGTGGGAGTACAGATAGAGTCTTTCCCCCTGACCATTCCCATAAGTGCGATCTCCCAGGACCGGTATACCCCGCGCTGCGAGGTGCAGCCGTATCTGATGCGTCCGCCCGGTCATGGGGCGGGCCCATACGAGAGTTCGTTGGGTCTCACGCCACAGGACCGTAAAGATGGTTCTGGCGGTCTTTCCCTCTCCAGGCGGAAGAGTGCAGTATCTTCCCTCTTTTCGCCCAATGTCTTCCAATGAGATCCATTGATCTTCCTGTGGATTCCCCGAGACCCATGCAAGGTAATCCTTCTGCACCCGTCGATGCTGAAAGGCATTCCCCAATTGTCGGTTTGCTTCCCTGTCGAGGGAGAAGAGAATGATTCCGCCGGTTTCTCGATCCAGCCTGTGATGCAGCGCTACATATGCATCCATCCGGGCTTCCGCGGCAAGATAACGCTGCAGCGCCGCAAAGAGATTGTTGTAGCCGTCGGATGGGGTTTGCTGTGATGGAATGCCATGTTCCTTGTCGTAAGCGAGGAGATGGCGATCCCTGTAAAGGATGCGGGCCGGATCGATCTCGTAGTGGCGGCAAGGGCCTCCCCAAGGCCGGTAGACCCGGATTTCCGAGAATCCCGTTAGGTGCGTTGCCGGGTTTCTCTCCTGGCGCCCCCCTACCTGAACTGCCCCAAAGTCGATGAGATCGGATGCTTCATCCAATGTGAGGGAAAGCTCTCTGGAAAGGTACTCAGCCAGGGAGATCCCATTGGAAGAGGAGTCTGCTTGGAGACGCCGAAAAGAGGGCGAAGAGGAGAGTCGTCTCCTTGATGCTTTGCTCATATCAAAGATCTTCGGCCGAACTGCCGCCTTCTTCGGATTTGCCTCTGGCTTCCTCTTCCATGGCTTCCTCTACCATGGCATCGACATCCATGTCTTCTCCCAGGTCATCGCCCATCTCCTGAGTCATGGTTTTCATGAAACGGGCCATGCTCTTGGGGTCGTTTTCGTCGAGCCCGCCAAATCGGGACGGATCCGCCAGGCGCTCCAGACGGGTCTCCTCGGACAGGCGCACACGAACCCTCGATGGGATGCGGTATGTCTGGTCACTCCCACAATGCTGACAATGACCAGATATGGCCTCTGATACGCGAAACGTGATGAATTCGCTCTTCTTGCCGCACGCTCGGCATCGGTATTCATAGATGGGCATGGACGATTTTCTCCATTGGCTTCTGTTCGAAGGCGAGGTGATTGTCCGTCAAAATGTCCGTGTGGGTGTCATAGGCCTCAATAAGGTAGCGAGGCAGAAAGAACATGCCTCGGGCAATTTCGGGGCAGAAATATCGCGTCGGCAATGCCGCTTTATCCACCCGGGTGAGAAATAAGCTGAAAGACCAGTCGGTATTTTCGGTTGCCAGAATGTGAGCGTCGGGACGGTGATAGCTGTAAAGGGTATAAGGATAGGGACAAACCACGGGAAATACCCTCTTCAGGGTATTGGTCATGCGCGCATGCAGCTCGAGATCCTGAGGACTGATCGCTTCTCCCTGAAATGTAATGACACCTCCCGAATTGAGTCGGTTCCTGAGAGCCTCATAGAATTCGATGGTGAAGAGATGCATAGCGGGTCCACCTTCAATGGGATCGCTCAGATCAATAACCATGCAGTCGAAGGATTCCAGGCAATTCTCCACGTACTTCCTTCCATCTTCGATCACCAGTTCAAGACGTGAATCCTGGAAGCTGCCACGATGCCATCTTGGCAGATAGTGCTTGCAGATGTCGGTCAGTTCTCCGTCAATATCCGCCATGACCACCCGTTCAACGGAAGGGTGACGAAGGATCTCCCGGAGGGAAGCTCCTGTAGCCCCACCGATCACAAGGACGGATTGTGGACGGGGATGGCTGAAAAGAGCGGGATGGACGAGCATTTCATGATAGATGAACTCGTCCTTCTCACAGGACTGCCCGATCCTGTCCAGAAAGAGCATCCGTCCGTGGACTCGCGTATCGACAATATCGACCTGCTGGTAATGTGTTCGCCCGCTGTAGATCAGTTGATCGCAAAGGTACGCCACCTCCAGCCCTTCCGAAAAGGGCTCTCGAAACCAGAACGGGGTACGCCCGGCCTTCTTTCTCACTGTCAACACCCTTTCGCAAATGGTGAAATGGCCACAGGGAAAGAGATGCGTTTTCCTTCCTGACACGCCATCAGAGAAACACCCTCTCTAGGGATTCAGAAGAGGCCCTCGAACACTGTCGGCAATTCCAGCAATTTGGTGGTTGTGACATGGGGCAAGGTGAGGCGGATGTTCACACATCCGTCCATGTTCGGCAGGAAAAACACGACAAGCGCGGCAGGCATTCCAGATTACCGGGGAAACCTTTGCAATCACCGCAGGGCAGCGTTGTGTTCCGCTTGCATCGCCGTGATGGGAGGTTTTGCATATGGCTCAGTAATGCTGCAGCGCCTCAAGTCATGCCGTCACCTTCGCCCATGGGTTCATAAAAGAAAAAACCTCGCATTCATGGGGGGGGAAGGAATGCTCCTTCAGCCAGACTTGCCATAAATGGAGGCGATAAGCAGCCATAACTATACACAAATTGATTCGGGAGGCAAGCAAAAACAGCAGTGTTGCAGGATGGTTGAAACAGCTTGACGTACCTTCTCAACGAGTTGGTCGGGATACCAATCCCGACGGCGTTTGCACCCATATGCGGGGTATGGAAACCCGACCTACGAAGGAGCCTTAACCCGGACTTATTGAGAAGTTACAGGTTGACAAGGTGCCATGCTGATGTATGGTCATGGATGCAGTCATCCAGAGTTGCGTTTCTGCCGGAGCAAGCAAAATATTCATTATCCAGAGGAGGAACCGATGAGGCAAGTTCTCATTTTTGATACAACACTTCGGGATGGACTCAAATCCCCTGGAACCATACTCACGATTGAGGAAAAGGTGAGGATCGCAAGCCAGTTGGCACGCCTCAACGTTGATGTGCTCGAAGTGGGTTTCCCGGCGGCGTCGCAGGAGCAGTACGCAGTGGTGGAACGTGTCAGTCGAGAGATATCGGGACCGATCATTACCGCTCTTGCCCGTGCGACAAACCCGAGAGATTTCGAGATTGCGTGGAAGACCATCAGGGCGTCCGAACGGCCTCGCCTGCACACCTTTGCACCCATATCTAAGGAGTACCGGGAACACTTCCTCAAAAAGGACGCACACCAGGCGGTGGAGATCAGTGTTGCCGCCGTCAAGACAGCCAGAAAGTACACTCCGGACGTGGAGTTCTCTCTCGTGGACGCCTTTCGAGCCGACCCGAAAGAGGTGTTGGAGATGGTACGTTCCGTGGTGGACGCAGGCGCCACTGTGGTCAACCTGGCCGATACCGTCGGCAGAGCGACACCGTCTGATGTCGCGGTTTTGTTCAGACTCCTGAGAGAAGGGATCGACCAGTTCGGCAATGTCACTTTCAGCATTCACTGCCACAATGATCTGGGCATGGCTGTTTCCAATTCTCTTGCCGCAGTTATGGAGGGTGCAACGCAGGTGCATTGCACCGTCAACGGGATCGGCGAACGCGCCGGAAATACGCCACTCGAGGAACTAGTTGCGGCCTTGAGCACCCGTTCCGATCTCTTTGGAGCAGAGAGCCGCATCCATCTGGATCAGATCTATCCTTCGAGTCGGTTGGTGAGGCGCCTCACCGGCGTGAATCTCCAGCCCCACAAGCCGGTGGTTGGAAGCAACGCTTTCTTCTATGCATCTGATGTTCCCCAGTTTGCCGATGCTACGGACAAGCCACCTTACGAGATCATGCATCCGGAAAAACTGGGTATCCAGAAAACCGGGGAACTTCTCTCATCCCGAACAACCCTCGCGGAGCTGCGGAACCGATTCGAGGAATTGGGGTACGATTTAAGCAGCGAGAGACTTCAGGAGTGTTATTCAGCATTCCAGGAGCTCGCCATGAAGAAGGAACAGATCTTTGACGCGGACCTGGAGCTTCTGGTCAACACCATGGCCGTAATGGAGCCTGCGCCTTTCAACCTGCTCTATCTGAAAGTGAACGCCGGTTCCATCTCTGTCCCCAATGCCACGGTGCAGATGGAAGTCAACGGGGAAGTCCTGCAGGATTCAGGATTTGGCCATGGGCCGGTGGATGCTGCATTCAAGACGATCATGAAGATGACAAGACGGCAGCCCCGTCTTGTCCGTTACAGCGTTGGAGCCGTCACGCCCGGCACGGATGCTCAGGGGGAGGTCAGCATTCGCATCGAAGAAGGAAGCCATTTGGTCAACGGAAGAGGAGCGGACACCGACATTGTGCTTGCCAGTGCCAAGGCCCTGGTGGATGCTCTAAACAAACTGGAGCGAGTCAGGGAAGAAGCGGTGATTTATGAATTCACCGATGAGGAGAGTTGGCTGCCAAAGCTTTAGAAAGGCCTGCCGGCAGCTGTCACCCTTTTCACGGTTCTTCACGGAATCTGGAGGAAAGCGCATTTCAGATATTGAGTTTCAGGCATGGCAAGAAGCACGGGGTGGTCCATGGCCTGCCCGCGCGACTCAAGGAGCCTGAGACGGCGACCGCTTGCCTTCGCTGCCTGCAGCAGGGCATCTCGGAAAATCTCACTACTCACATGGTATGAACAGGAACAGGTCACAAGGATGCCTCCCGGCGCAAGGGCGAGCATGGCCCGGCGGTTCAGGTCCGTGTAACCCTTGACGGCTTCATGGAGGGCACTCTTGGTCTTGGCGAAAGCAGGCGGATCCACCACGATCACATCGAATGCACCTCGCTCGATCTGTCTGAGATGTGTGAAGACTTCTTTCCCCATGAACCGGCACCTGTCTTCGACACCATTGAGTGAGGCGTTGCGTCTCGCCTGATCAACGGCCTCGAGGGAATCATCCACCCCCAGGACTTCCGTTGCGCCGTTCATCGCTGCGGTAATGCTCCACGCCCCGCTGTAACAGAAGAGATCCAGGACCTTTTTCCCGCGGGTCCATCGCCGCAGTGCAAGGCGGTTGTCCCTTTGATCCAGGTACAATCCGGTCTTCTGCCCCGCCAACGGATCGATCGTGAATGTGATTCCATCGATAGCCACGGTACAGTCCTGCGGGATGGTCCCGTATGCGATTCCCTTATGGAGAGGAAGGCCCTCGATGGTCCTCGCCGCAGTGTCATTGCGGAAAACAATGGCGCGTGGTTTGAAGATCTCCGTCAGAAGCTCCTGAATCATGCTTTCCATGGAAGCCATGCCGAGGGTCGTAATCTGGTAGACAAGGATCTCTCCGTATCGGTCCACAACCAGGCCGGGGAGTCCGTCTGATTCACCATAGACCACCCGATGGCATGTCGATCCGGGGTAGATCAGACTGGTGCGAAATCTTTCCGCCTCAAGGATTCGCCGGCGGAAGAACTCCCTGGAAGGTGTTTGACCAGGCGGACAGACAAGGCGGACGGAGATCAATGATCCAGGGTTGATATATCCGATGCCCAGAGGAGTCCTTTTCGAGGAAAAGACCTCTACCCAGCTGGCGGGCTCGTATTCGGAGACCTTTCCCGAGATTTCATTGCTGAATATCCACCGGTGTCCCCTGAGAATGCGCTTTTCTGCCCCCGGATACAGGTAGACTGCTTCCATTCCAGCTTATCCCTTTTTTAAACACAAAAAAAGCGCCCGGGAAAAAGGGCGCCTGTTCGGATCCATTGCTGAAAGCTCATTGGGTTTGGTCACTTCTGACGGATTCCAGGAGGATATGATAGTCTTCATAAAGGTCTGCCGAACCCTCGATAACTTCGTACAGGTCATCCAGCTCCATCTCGATAACTGCATCTTTGTCGGGGGATTCCTCCTTAAGCTCGATCCAGATCCAGTCCAGAAGCATCTCCTCTGCGTCGTCGTAGCCTTCCTCGTGTTTATCAAGAGATCCGTCGCCTACTTTCTGGGATACTCGTTTCAATGCAGTTCTCACAAATTCCTTCATTTCCATTGGTCATGGCCTCCCTCGATTCTGGTGAACCCAACCCCGGTCGTTCACATCAATCACCTCCGAGGTATGATATCGGTACAAAAAACCGGGGTCACTGTTCATGCTAGCGCTACATAGCCTATTTCTTATGGTGATTCAATTCAATTGTCCCGACTTTCAAGGAAAAATCGTCCAGCAGTATTGCAGGACCAGGGGCGAGTGTTCCGGATGCAGCTTCCCAACCCGTGCTTGATTTCCTCTTATGCAATTCATAATATGAGTTTTCTTAATGAGAATTCAAAAGGGCTCGTTTCAAGTGCTCGCTCCACTGACTTCGAATAGTTGAGACTTGCTGGAGATCGACCATGCAGAAAAGGACGACTGAAAAGCACGAAAAGCAGTATGTCATCGATGCCATGACGGTTAGTGACTCCTGGCGCCTTTTCAAGATTCTTGCAGAGTTTGTGGATGGTTTTGAGACACTCTCGGAGATCTATCCCGCAGTCTCCATTTTCGGCTCAGCCCGGGTCAGGCCGGGTGACGAAAGCTACGAGAAAGCGGTAGTCATTGCCCGAAAACTTGCTCAAAACGGCTTCCATATCATCACTGGAGGTGGACCCGGGATCATGGAAGCGGGCAACAGGGGTGCGCGTGAAGGGGGAGGCAAGTCCGTGGGCTTGAACATCGTGCTACCCCTGGAGCAGGAACCCAACCCGTACGCAAATCTGAAGCTGGATTTCCAATACTTCTTTGTGCGGAAGGTGATGTTTGTGAAGTACGCTCAGGCATATGTCGGAATGCCTGGAGGTTTCGGTACGATGGACGAAATCTTCGAAGCCCTGACTCTTATTCAGACCAGGCGCATTAAGCCCTTCCCTGTGATCCTGGTAGGCAGGGACTACTGGAACGGACTTCTGGACTGGGTCCGCAATACGCTCATGGCCGGCAGATACATTGCGCCGGAGGATCTGGACTTTGTTACGGTACTGGATGAGCCGGACGAGGTCGTCTACACCATCAAGAAATACGTCATCGTTTAACCCCCGCCAGAAAGCAGTCTCCAACCCCGAACAAAACCCCCGGTTTCGCCAGTTGCATGCCTTGGCCCGCGGTGAATGCGTATCGTTGTGAAAGCAGGCCTTTCCTCCGCCGAGACCGAATCTCGAAAAATCCCTGGGCCAGAGATTGAGAAAGTCTTTCATTCACAAGAATTGTATTCCGATTCAACAAATTGATGAGCTGTACCATTGGGGCTGTGCCGGAAAAACACGGTATTCGGCGAACAAGGCTGGCTCATGTACTGAGGGAATATGGAACGATCCGTTTTGGGATGGATGCCGTGCACCGGGAGGACTCCATACCCGTGCCTAAGAATGGAGGAGGACGGAAGGCTGGGAAGTCTCGGCCACCGTTGATTTGGATAGATGACTCTTCGGAACAAGATTCTCCTCATTAATGGAATGACGTTTGCCATTCTTGTGGTTGTGCTCCTCGGAGCTCTTATCACTATTCTGATGGACAGCTTCTCACGACTCGAGCACGAAAACTCCCATCGGAATCTCCAGAGGGTGCTGGATGCCATAACACAGGAACTGAACACCCTCAGGTCTGAAGCCGGTGACTGGGCCGAATGGGATGATTCCTACGCTTTTGTGGAAGAATTTGACCAGGAATTCATCCGAAGGAATCTTCCCGATTCGACATTCTTGCGGTTGCGACTCAACATGGTGGTGTTTTTGGACACTTCCGGCAGGGTGGTCTTTGGCCGGTTTTTCAACGCGCGACAAAAGGAGAGTGCAGCGCTTCCACCGGGCATTCTGGAGCGCTTTTCCCAGCGGAGTGCCTTTGTGGCCGGCGATCATCCTCTTTCTGCGGATGGGGTGAAGAGCGATGCGGGGATATTGTGTTTTCCCGAGGGGGCAATGCTGGCAGCGACTCACCCGATCCGCAGAGGTGATGGAGAAGGTCCTGCGCGAGGTCTCCTGGTTTTCGGCCGATCTCTGGATGATGCAGAAATCGAGCTCTTGAGCAGGCTGACTCACCTGTCTCTCATCATGCATCCCCTTCACGCCGAAGACCAATCGCCGGATGTGCATCGAATTGTCTCTCTTCTTGAAACCTCGGAATCCGGTACTCTCGTTCAGGAAATAGACCAGGACATCATAGCCGGCTATACCATCCTGAAGGACATCCCGGGAGAACCGGCATTCCTGCTGAGAGTCGACACGCCCAGAAGGATCCACATGCTGGCGAAGACTACCCTGTATTACCTTGCCGTCTCCCTCGTTTCCATCGGCGTTGTTCTCGGTGTACTGGCGGCACTGCTTTTGAAAAGACTCGTCCTTGAGAGGCTTGAAAACCTGAGCACACAGGTGCGCGAGATTGGTATTGATACTGACTCGGGCAGGCGCATCACGCTCCACGGCCGTGATGAACTGGCCGCACTGGCAGAAGCGCTCAATAATATGCTTGAAGCCATCGAGGTCTCCCAGCGGGAAAGACAGGAAGGTGCAAGAGAGCGGGAGCAGCTGATGCGTGCACTCTTTGACAGTGTTCCCATGGGGGTTCTTCTGATCGATGCGGCCTCCCGCGTGATAACGGATATGAATCCCACAGCCGTTCGAATGATGGGGGCGGAGAGGGAATCCGTCTTGGGGCGCCCCTCCAGTGAGTTTGTCCGTCCCAATCCAAAGGGGCGCTATCCGGCGACAGATCATAAGAAGACTGCGGACAGTGCCGAGCACCTCCTGGTGAATGGTTCCGGACAAACAGTTCCCATTCTCAAGACGGTTGCTTCCCTCCATATTCACGGTCGCCCCTACCTTCTCGAGTGCTTCGTCGACATCTCCGAGCGCAGACGGATCGAAGAGCAGCTTGCCGAAGCGAATCGTGAACTGGAAGACCTCAATATTGAATTGGAGAAGGCCATTGAGAAGGCTCAGGATCTGGCTGTGAAGGCACAAATGGCCTCGATTGCCAAAAGCGAGTTTCTGGCAAGAATAAGCCATGAGATTCGTACACCCATGAACGGGATCATCGGGTTTGCGGACATGTTGCTTGACAGTCCCATGCGCGAGGAGCAGGCGGAGTATACCCGGATCATCAAGCGCAGCGGGGAAAGCCTGTTGCAATTGATCAACGACATCCTTGACTTCTCCAAGATCGAGGCGGGCAGGATGGATCTGGATCGCGTCGATTTCGATCCGGAAATCATAGCCTACGAGGTCTGTGATCTCGTTCGTCCGACACTGGCCGGGAAGCCCGTGGAAATGCTCTGTCGCATCGAAGACGATTTGCCTGGCTGCGTGATGGGGGATCCTGGCCGATTTCGACAGGTACTGGTCAATCTTGTGGGAAATGCCGCAAAGTTCACACAATCGGGTGAGATCGAGCTGACTCTGAGAGTCAACGGGGAGCGAGGCGAGCAGGTGCAACTGCACACTGCGGTGCGGGATACGGGGGCCGGTATCCAACCGGAGAAACTCAAGGTCATTTTCGATGCCTTCCAGCAGGCAGACGCCTTTACCACCCGGAGACACGGGGGAAGCGGGCTTGGTCTGACCATCTGTCGTATGATAGCGGGCCTGATGCAGGGAGAAGTGTGGGCTGAAAGCACGCCGGGCAAAGGGAGTACTTTCCATTTCACGGCCTGGCTGGAGAAGACTGAAAGTCAGAGAAGCTACACTCCCTTACAGGTCTCTCTGGAGAGTGCCAGAATTCTGGTTGTGGATGACAACAAGACAAACCTGGACATTATGAAGCATACCCTGGGACTTGGCGGTATGCGAGGGACCTTCCTCGGTGATGGGCAGTCTGCCGTCGCCGAATTGGAAAGGGCTCTCGCGGAGGGAGATCCATTCAGGCTGGCGATACTCGATCTGCAGATGCCAGAAGTCAGCGGGTTTGATGTGGCGAGGGAAATCCGCGGCCTGCAATCCCCGATTGCCGGGATTCCCCTTCTTGCGTTTTCCTCTTCGACGGAACGGGGTGCCTATCTGAGTCAAGAGGCGGGTTTCAACGGATTTCTGATCAAACCTGTCCTCAGAGAGAAGCTCTGGAAGATGATTGCCCGGCTCATCGGACATCAGGGGGCTCTTGACCCTGCCGGCAGGCAAAGGAGCATTGTCACCCAGCATACCCTGCATGAGAACATGAAGCAGGCGGTGAACATTCTCCTGGTTGAGGACAATCCGGCCAACCTCAAACTGGCTACGATCATGCTCACAAAGGCGGGCTACAAGGTTGAGGCGGCACGCACCGGGCGAGAGGCAGTCGTAATGTATGCGGCCAATCCCGGCCTCTATGATCTCATTCTCATGGATGTGCAAATGCCGGATATGGATGGTCTGCAAGCTACGAAAGCCATCAGGGCTTGCGGTTATGACAAGGTCCCCGTGATTGCCATGACCGCCAATGTTTTAAAGGAGGATCGGGAAAGATTCATTGAATCAGGGATGGATGATTACATCGCCAAGCCCATCAGGCGGGAAAACATATACGAAGTCGTACAAAAGTGGCTGCTGGGAGGGAATGCGGCATGAACTGGAGCAACATGGAAGAGCGGTTGGGATTTTCACGAGAAGAGTTCATGGAATTATTGGAGGTCTTTCTGAAAGCTGCCGAAGCTGATATTGGGCTGATGCAGGCCGGCATTGATCAGAAGGATCACCATAAAGTGGCACGGGGTGCCCATTCTATAAAAGGGGCAGCCCTCAACTTCGAATTGCCTGTGATTAGGGAGATAGCGGAACGAATCGAAAAGAGGGCGAATCGGGGGCTTCTTGATGGAGCTCGAGAAGAGATCCGGTTGCTTTGCGTGAGTCTTTTGGAGATCTCGTCAGCAATTCAAACGGGGTTCACACAATGCCAGGCTTACTCCTGTTCCTCGGGAAGCTGTGAATCCGTTGTGAGGTTAAGGGAATGAGCAGAAGGATACTGGTTGTCGACAATCACCCCGTCATGCTGAAGTTCATGTCGGAGCTCCTCAGCGAAGAGGGAAATCACGTCGTCACGGCAGAGGACGGCCTTGCTGCCCTGGATATCCTGAAAGACTTCACGCCGGAAGTCCTCTTTGTCGATCTGATCATGCCGCATGTCAGTGGAGAAAAACTCTGCCGCATCATTCGCAAGAACCCGAAGCTCCGGGATGCCTATGTGGTCATTCTCTCGGCCATTGCAGCGGACGAAAAGATCGATTTCCTCGCCTTCGGCGCCGATGCCTGTATAGCCAAAGCCCCGTTCGACCAGATGAGACGGCACGTTCTGACAGTCCTGAAAGAGGCGGAATCGGGATCGCGTCGCACAGGGAGCGGGATGACGATAGGGGGTGAGACCATGCACCCCCGTCAGATTACAAGGGAGCTCCTGACCGTTAAGCACCATTTCGAGGTCATCCTCGAAACCATGAAAGAAGGTGTTGTGGAGATCACAGGAAACGGCAGGATCGTATTCCTCAATCAGACCGCACTGAAACTGATCGGTGTGCCGGAAGATGAACTCATTGCCTCCAGGTTGACGGATCTCTTTCAAGATTCAGATCGCGGGAAAGTGGAGAGACTCCTGGATGCGAATGGAAATTGCCACCAAAATGGGGGGGAGGCATTGGAGCTCGTGATCGGCGGGAAACAGGCTTCACTGAAGGTACTTCCCCTGGGGAGTGAGGATATGGGAGCGCTTGTCATTCTGGAGGATCTGACAGAAAGAAAGCTCATGGAGGCGCGGCTTCTTCGCGCACAGAAAATGGAAGCCATCGGAACGCTTGCAGGCGGTATCGCTCATGATTTCAATAACATTCTCACGACCATCTTCGGAAGCATTTCACTGGCCAAGCTCGATGCGGGACCTGGGAGCGGGATGGCAGAGAGACTGGAGGATATTGAACAGGCATCACGGAGAGCAAAGGAGCTGGCCCGCCAGTTGTTGCCGTTTTCCAAAGGGGGAGGGCCTGTCAGAAAACGTGTTTCCATCCAGTCCATCATCAGGGAGATGCACCTGACCGCTCAGATGGATTTCAGAGAGCGGACAGTGCTCTCTTTCCAGGATGACCTTTGTGATGTGGATGCGGATGAATTCCAGATCAAGCAAGCCATCACGCACTTGGTGACGAATGCTTTCCAAGCCATGCCGGGAGGGGGAAAGGTCAGGATCAGCGCAGCGAATTCCATTGTCCGGGGCGGGAATCGCCTTGGCATTCAAGGTGGAAAATATGTGCAGATTTCCGTGGAAGATCAGGGTCCTGGAATTCCGGACGAGCATCTCTCCAGGATATTCGATCCCTATTTCACTACCAGAAGTTCGGCGAAAGGACTTGGTCTGGCAACGGTTTATTCGATCATGGAGAACCATCGGGGGTGTGTCACCGTCGAGACAAAACAGAATGTCGGTACTGTTTTTCACCTTTATCTCCCTGCCCTTGAAGAGGCTGACAGGGTATCGAGTGGGGATGTCCAGGGAGCCGGCAGGGCGGAAATGCGAATTCTCCTGATGGACGATGAGGAGATGGTTCGCAGGGTTGCGGGGTCCATGATTGAACACCTGGGATACTCCGTCGAGCTTGTGAGAGACGGTACAGAAGTCCTGAGTCTGTATGCAAAGGCTGGCAGCAACGGCAAGCCTTTTGATCTGGTCATCTTGGACCTCACAGTACCCGGTGGCATGGGTGGAAAGGAGACTATGGAAAAGCTCCTTCAAATCGACCCGGGAGTCAGAGTGATTGTATCGAGCGGTTACTCCACCGACCCAATCATGACGCAGCATGAATCGTGGGGCTTCAGGGGGGTTCTTGAAAAGCCATACCAGATGAGTGAGCTCGAGTCCGAGCTGGAGCGAGTGCTGCAACGGTGAGCCTATCAACTGCTCGAGTCACCGTGTTGATCCTGCGGGGTTTCGAAAAGATTTTTGTTCTTAATGGATAAGGGCGGGATTCAACCCGCCCCTTCCTTTTGCTAAAATTCGATCTCCCTTAGAATCGGACGGAAATACCCGCTCCGATCAGGGCTTCACTGCGTTCCTTGGTCACATCGAAGGCCGCGTCGGCAACGCCTCCGACGAGACTGAGATAGCCGTCTCCATCGGGATCGTACTCTTCATAGCCCGCCTGGATGAAAGGTTCAATTTCGAAAGTCGTGAACTTTGCCGTGGCGCCGATGGCTCCCATGATCCCCCAATGAGTTCCACTGAGAGAATAGCGGGACGTAACGAGGTTGAGACCGGTCGGGGACAGGTTCGTGCCCAGGGCGAAGTCCTCGTTCACCCAGCCGATGAAAGTCTTGAGACCTCCACGAAGGACGAAACAGGGGTTGATTTCCCTTTCTGCCGCCATCCTGAGAATGATCTGGTGCTCGGTGTTATCCGGAGCGGGATCGTAGGCTGTGGGGAGAGAGACTGCCAGGGTGTTGATGGGGGGGCCGAGGGCAAAGGTTGCAGTGGGAGTCATTCCCAGGGATTGCTTGGCATCCATGTATTTGTAATAGAGCCCTCCGGCGATGCGTGTCGTCTTACTGGGGACGTATTCCAGACCTGCGCCGGTCTCCACTTCAAAGACGCTTTCCTTATGCTCATAATCCCAGCCTAAAGGATAACTGCCGGTATACGTGTTCTGAGGCGCGGCGCTGTCCCAGAGATCCCAGGAAACGAGTCCTGCACCGCGGCCGTTTCTGTTGATCTCCCTGTGATCGACTCTCAGGAGGAATGGGAGATTCATGCATGGAGAGAGAGCATAACGGAGCCAAAAATCTCCCCCCACTTTCCATCCGTCCACGTCACCGTCCATGCGAAAGCCGTGATCTGCCGCCAGATCCCAGGGAGGTGTCAGATTCCCCACCCCAAGAGGGATGCCGTACAAGTCGAGGAATTGACTGGAGCTCCATGAATTGTCTCCTGAAAACACAGCGCCGCCGCGAACGGTGAGACCCCATTTGACGGGTCCGGACACTCCGGTGAGGCCGACCTTGGGGGTGATTTCCCAATACTCTGAGTCTACGGGATACATGAAGGGAAAGAGGGTCCCAACAAAGCTGTTCTTACTGGTCAGGTCGAAATAGTCTTTGTATGAATTTCCGTTGAAGACAAGGTCGGTGATTCTTTCCTTGGTGCTGTTCTTGTCCTTGTTGTATGCGACTTCGAGCTCTGCGCCCAGCTTGAGACTTGCTCCAAGAGGCAAGCCGTAGATGATCCTGCCGATGAAGCTGTCGATGGAGCTGTCCATGTTGTAGCCGGTCACAAGACCGGCACCATAAGGATTGTTGGCAAGAGTGGCAGAGCCCGCAAAAAGCCCGGTGCCGTTGTAGTCGCCGTTTTTCCCTTTGTAGTTGAAGAAGACCCCCATCCTGCCGCATCCCAGGGGAAAAGCGGCTCCGGCTGAGGCGTCGTAGTGGTTTTCATCCCCCGAGCCTTTGTAGCCTCCTCCGAGCGACAGGGCGGACAGGCCGGGTATGTTCAGCTGATTTCCGAGGACTCTGATACTGTTTGGATTGAGAGAGAAATCATAGTTCCAGTCAGAGACATCCTTGTAGAGATATTTGAAATGTCCGTAGAAGTCCACTCCCTCGCCGTCGGCGATCATGGCGGGATGGACGAGGAAATCGGATTCATCTTCCAGGAGTCCATACGGATCGGCCATACCGGCCATTCTGCCCTGCCATGCAAAGGCATTGGTGCCGAAACAGGCAAAGCCCACTGAAAGAACCATACACAGCAAGAGAAACCTTTTCATAACTCTCCTCCTTGAAATTTGAAATGTGATGACAAAACCAGAAAAGCCCCGTCCAACCTGAACGATTCATTACGATATAGAAACGGCAATTCCGGCAAAGCTCATTAATCTAGTTTTCACATTGCCTGTTCTGTTGGTATCGTTTTCTACTACAGCAATTCTAGGGATAGAGGAAAGCAGACTTCTCGTTCTTGGCCGGACTGAAGGTCCGGCCATCCCTGTTGTCTAAAGCATGGTGGGAATTCTGAGGGAGGATTACTGGTTTTGAACTTCCCGAGGTGTAAATTCCAGGTGTCCTTCGTGGGGATAAAGGTTTGTAGATGCTTCAATGATGATCCTGGCATCATATTGCGCCTCGAGCTTCGTGAGGTCGCCGCGCTTTCTGTTGAGGAGATAGTTCGCTACGGGGACCGAAAAAGTGCCCCGGATAGTCGCCGGTTTCTTCTGAGCCAGCATGAGCCAAATCTTTCTAAAGAAACACACGGCGGTTGCCTCTGGTGAACGTGTCACGCCGACCCCCTTGCAGACAGGGCATTCACGGAAAGAGCCCCGCATGATGTTGAGTCCGAGATGCTGGCGTGAGAGCTCCATGAGGCCGAACCGCGAGATCCGTCCCACCGTGATTTTTGCCTTGTCTTTCTTCATTTCTTCCTTCAAACGACGCTCCACATCTCTTGTGTGGCGGTTGTCGCGCATGTCTATGAAATCAATGACAATCAGACCTCCCAGGTCTCGCAATCTCAGTTGACGCGGGATTTCGGCGGCGGCTTCCAGGTTGACTTTGTAGACCATCTCCTCAAGAGCGGAATCCCCATTGGTCCGGCCGGAGTTCACATCAATGGCCACAAGGGCTTCCGTCTGGTCGATGAGGAGGTATCCTCCCGATTTCAGAGGAACCTTGTTTCGAAAGATCTGCTCGATCTGATCCTCCAGGTGATACTTGTGATAGATGGGACCGTCCTCTTTGTAAAGCTTGACATTGCGCTGGTGCGCGGGGCTGATGATCCCCATGAAATCCTTGACCCGCCGGTGTACTTCCTTGTCATCCACCAGAATCGTCTTGATGTTCGGGTTGAAATAGTCCCGAATCACCCGGATGGCCAGATCCTGTTCCTTGTAGATAAGGGCGGGAGCCGGCGTTTCCTGAACCTGTTTCTTGATGTCCTCCCAGATCATCACCAGGTGATTCAGGTCCTTGGCCACTTCCCGCTTGCTGCAGTTCTCAGCGGCCGTGCGTATGATGATGCCGAAGTCCTCGGGAATCTTGAGGCTGTTTGCCAAGTCCTTCAGCCGTCCCCGCTGTTCTTCGTCTTCGATTTTGCGGGAGACCCCCCTTTGAGATTGGCCGGGCATCAGAACGAGGTCACGGCCCGCAAGGGAAATGTATGTTGTGAGAAGAGCCCCCTTGTTGCCGACCTCTTCCTTTTCCACCTGGACCAGGACTTCCTGCCCCACTTCAATGACATCCTGGATTCTTACTTGCTCGCGGGCCTCCTTGCGATAGTATTCCGGATGGATTTCATGAAACGGGAGGAAGCCGTTGCGCTCCGTTCCATAGTTCACGAATGCAGCCTGAAGGCTGGTCTGCACGTGTGTGATGATGCCTTTGTAAAGATTGCCCACAACCTTGCCCCGTGTAGCCGTCTCAATGAAGAAGCCTTCAAGTGTTTGCCCCTCCACCATGGCTACACGGAATTCCTCCGGGTGGGCGGCATTGATGATCAGTGTCTGGCTTGCCATTTCGTTGCCTTACCATTCTCTCCCGCAGTGCGAGACTCCAGATGCTGTTTCGCTTGATACATGAATGTGCGCAAAGCCACTTCCCTGTTCGGCTGAGTGGTTCCGTCGCATGGCGCGTCCAGGTAAGGAATACCCTTCTTGTGAAGCAAAGGCTTCAATACTGCCGTACAGATGGTGCTCGGCATGCATGTAAATGGAAAAACGTTGACAATCCCGTCAAAGCCGTCATGGACGTATTCCAGTGCCCCCCCGATACTCAAAGCCGCTTCGGTTCCAATATCAAAGCTGAAGAGATGATCTCCCTCGAGACGCTTTTCGATGGTGCGGATGGAGTGGTCGGGTTGAATATCCAGGTGTTTAAGAGTGCGTCGATATACCTGGCTCTGTCTCCAGTATTGGTAGCACCGTTCGATTTCCAGATCCAGCAGTTGGCGCACCGCCTGCCTCAGTTGCGTATGATCACCTTCTCTCCAGGCAATTTTGAAGCGGCGCCTCGTCTTCATGGCACGCTCATAGGTGACGAAATTCACCCACTCTCCGAGGGACGCATCCACTACTTCTCCCCCGAAATCCTCCAGATAACGGATGATATTCTGGTTCGAATCCGGATGACTGCGCAGATAAATCTCTCCAACGATACCGATACGGGGACGGCGAGGTTTCCCAGAGTCGAGGAAGGCGCACGTTTCAATGGTTATCTCTTCCACCATCCGGTGCAGCCGGTTGAAATCGAGACTCGCTCCGGAGGATTCGATAACGGAACAAACCGAACGGAGCGCATCCTCCATGTACGCATCGGTCATCCCCGGTTGCCGTTCATAGGGACGCACTCTCCAGACGATGCGATCCAGTACGTCCGCAATGATCACTGCTACATAACTCAACTTCCTGAAAATCGATGCCTGTTCGGGAGGCAGCAGCCCCCCGGCTCCGTAAGCGTCTCCTGTTGAGAGAAAGACGATAGGAACATCCCGGAATTCAGGAAACCGGTCAAGGATCAGTCTCTGCATCTTGTTGTACATCCCAAATCGGCATGGACCATCCGCTTCAGGCAGGAAATAAGCATAATTCTCCGGAGAAAAAGCCGGCCCGAGTCGTTCTTCCTCTTTTCGAAGGTGATAGAGAATGTCTCCCAGGGTCACCTGACAGGGGAAGCATTCCTTCCCGGAAGTATACTCCTTTCCCAGGACAAGTCCCTTGTATGTCTCCATGACAACAGCACCCACCCCGAAGGCACGAAAGCAGGCGGCAAGAAGCCTTGCTCCGAAAGGAGCCATGTCGGGTATCAGAAGCGTCTTGCCTGAGACATCGAACCGGCCGACACTCGTATGGAAGCGTTCAAAGCTATATTCGTCCTTTGGTGTTGACATCCTGAGTATTTCCTCTTGCCTCTAACCAATGGCTTCAAGACTGTCGCCCCTGGACCACAGCCTTTCCTGGAGGTTGTTGACCACATTCCTGTAAGCTTCGATTCGGGTGAGGACACCCGCGACAGCGCTGTGCTCGTCGAGCTCCAGAATGAGTGAGGGCTTGTCCTTGAGGATATGCCGGTAGAAGTGCTCAATAAAAGAGTCCGCACCACAGCTGAAGTTGGTGAGGTGGACTCCGTACCAGTTGGGAGTCGCCGCTATCCGCTTGGCGGTCCTCAGAATCTTGGCCCCCAGGCCCCAATACATTCCGGGAAAGTCGCTCAGATCCTCACTGTCGACGTCGAGGAAATCCATCGGGAGAGCCTTGATTCCAAGCTTTGCAAACTGCCTTCCCAGTTGAAGATTGAGGCGTTCATCATAGAGGTTGTAAGGCCTTCCCGTCACAACCCAAAGGGGTTGAGCGAGAGAAGTGCCATTGAGGACTTCCCTTCCTCGTCGGAGTAACGTTTCGCTGTACGCTTCCTGTCTCGCCCACGCTCTCTCAATTGCCCTCTCAAGAGCCAGCCGGCCCGGCCTCAGCTTTTTCGGGATACTGTCATAGAGGGGCTCCGCAAGATGCTCCGGACCGTCTTTTAGATGGAGGGTGGGTCGGATCATCCTGTGGGTCGGGATGTTCAAGGCCGCTCTCACCATATACTGAGAGCTTTCCACCAGCGGGCAGAAAAAGCCGGTTTCATGCTCTACAGGAGTAGGCATGTTGATGACATTCGGCAAAAACAGAAATTCCACCCGGTCCATCAGGTAGCGCACATGTCCGTGGAAAACCTTCACCGGGAAGCACGTTTCCGCCGTCATGCTCTCGACGCCGCTCAAGGCCAGTTTGTTGTTCGTCCTCGGGCTCAATAGAACAGTGAAACCCAATTCAGAGAAGAGATGAGTCCAGAAGACCCCGAGTCCCATCGTGTGCAAGGCAAGAGGAATCCCCACAGTTGGTCTGGAAGGATCGTCCTTGCGGATGAGTTCCAGGGTTGAAATGCCCTTTTCCTCCAGCGCTTCCTGGAAAAAATGCTGCTGCTCCAGGAAGAAGTTTGTTTCATGGGTCCCATCGTAGCGTCCCACTTCGTAGCGGCCGCAGTCTCCTCCCCAGATGCTCTTCTTCTCCCCAAACTGGTAGATCTTCAGCTTGCACTCGTTGTGGCATTTTTTGTCTGCCCGGCACACACTCTCAGTGTACGTCACGGTCATGTGGGCCAGGCCTTCCAGGTCCCTGGACTGCTGCGGTATCTGTCCCTTACGGTACAGTTCCTTCACGGCGAGGGCAGCTCCATAGGCCCCCAGCACCTCCCGGTGTCTTGGAACCAGGATGGGCCGCCTCAGCACCTTTTCAAAGGCGGCGACGATACCCCGGTTGAGGGATGGTCCACCGAGAAACATGATCCTTTGTCCTACAAACCGCTTTTCCACGACTCGATTCAGGTAATTATAGACAATGGCGTAACAGAGTCCTGCAATGAGATCCTCTCGGCAGGCTCCCTTTTGTGCATAGCTCACCAGGTCCGATTCCATGAAAACCGTACAGCGTTCGGCAAGATGGATGGGAGACCGGGATGACAGAGCAATCTCCTGGAATTCGTCCACGATGTTGATCTTCATTTTGTTTGCCAGTTCGTGGAGGAAACTGCCCGTGCCCGCAGCACAGACCTTGTTCATGTCAAAGTCGAGGGGATGGGTGTTCTCGATGTGAATGTATTTGGAATCCTGTCCTCCTATTTCAAAGACAGTATCGATCTCAGGGTCGACCGCCACGGCTCCCCTGGCGTGGGCCGTGATCTCGTCGATAATCAGATCGGCGCTCAGGAAATCCCCCACCACATTACGCCCGGATCCTGTTGTTGCGACGGCCAACAGGCGAACGCGTTTTCCCACATCCTGGTTGAGGTGCTGCAGAAGCTTCTGAGTGACCTCGATGGGCTTCCCTCGGGTTGGCACATAGGATTTGTGAAGGATCTGCCCACTGTCGTCGATGAGTGCATACTTGGTGGTCGTTGAACCGATGTCCACCCCCAGGTATGCCTGAGCGGGCTGTTTTCTGCGTTTGCCCCAGGGTGAAAGCGAATTGTCGGGGTCGAAGCGGGTAAGCCTCAGTTCAAGGCATTCGGCCTTGGGGAAATCGTATGCGGTTCGCGTGCCGCTCTGAGCGAGACGCTTAAGGTCTAGTTGGTTGCGCAATCCCTGCCTTTGTGCCTGGAGGGCTGCACCGAGTGCGCCGAGGGAAGTGTGGTAAGGAGGCACTTGCAGTGCCGGGAAATAACTCTGGAAGGCCTGCACCTGCATGGGGTTGGAGGCCATGCCGCCGATGAAAACGATGGGCTCGAAAAGCTTCCGATTTCCAACGATGGTGCTCAGGTAGTTTGCAGCATTTCCATAATGGAGTCCCGCAATGATATTGGGAAGCGGTTCTCCTTTGTTCTGGAGGTGAATCATGTCGGACTTGGTAAAAACGGTGCACCTGCAGGCGACCGGGGCGGGATAGGTGCTCTTCAATCCCAGTGCGATGAAGTCTTCAAGGACCTCCTGAAGCTTTTCCTGGTTCATGTGGAATTCCGAACCGTACATGGAAAGGGCCAGACGCTCCGCCTGCTGATCAATGAATGACCCCGTTCCGGAAGCACAGGGTCCGTTCATATTGAACGATTCCAGGTGCCACTGTTCTTCCTTGTAACCCAGTTGAAAGAGAGAGGCATCCTGACCGCCGATGCTGATAATGGTACGCACGCCTGGGAGTACATGGGTCACTCCCGTCACCTGGGCGATGGTTTCCACCTCGAAAGGAGCGGAGAGTATCTGGGAGACAAGCTGCCCATGGACGCCTGTAAATGAAAAGGAACGAATAGCGATGGGGTCCCACTCCGGCCGGGAAACAGCAGTGTTTGGTTGTAGTATTTCTTTGAGCAGTCTGTGTGTCTCTTCGTAGACGAGTCCGAAGTGCCGGATGTATGGTGTTTCGAAGACGACCTGTCCACTGCGATTCAAAATCACACAGTTGATGCTCACCGAACCTATGTCGATGCCCACATCATATTCTGTTTCCATATTTCTCTTCCTTTATATCCGCACACACCTCGGCGGTGGATGGCAACCAGACATGGATTCGATGCCTTGGTCATGTCAAGTGGTTGCAGCAGAACCCACCGCCGATTTCGTATACCCCAATTCTGTGACCCAATACAAATACTCAGACATCACTTCTCGGGAAGACTTGTTTTTCCCACTAGGGGAGAAGGGGGCGGTCAAAACGACATCGCGGCGGCTAAAGATTGAGGCGAAGAAGCCGAAACGCGAGCACTTTCCCTCCTCATCCGCACATGCGGTAGACAAGAGAGGCATTTCGTGCATTTTCGTGGCTCCAGCCTTAACCCATAGCAACATGCAGTTCACCGGCCTTTCAGAATGTGCCTAATATAAATTTTCTGCTCTGATTATTCAATCGTTGATTGCCGTGGCCAATCGTCCCATCGTCTTCCACGAGGATGATTCTCCTGAAAGGAGGGGCCGGATAAAAGCCCCTTGACAGACAAGCCTGCTTCACGCCAAAGTGCATCGTTTTTGAAATCACTCATGCTTGCCGGTTAGCCTGTGCAAACCTTAGACACGGGTTGTTCGCCCGGTCGAGAATTGTTTCCTTCCGGTGGGATGCACATTCCTATCGAGGCCGGAATGATCAGGATTGAAAACCTGACCAAACATTACAAGAAACTACAGGCGTTGCGAGGCATCAACCTCCATGTCCGGGAAGGGGAGCTTTTTGCCTATCTGGGTCCAAACGGTTCAGGGAAGACGACCACCATCAAGATCCTGACCGGACTAGCAAGATCCACATCGGGAGACGCCTATCTCCATGGCTTCCACATAGAAAAGGAAACCCTCAAGGCAAAAAGGCAATGCGGACTGGTATCCCAGACCATCAACCTGGATCACGAACTCACTGTCTATGAAAACCTGGATATTCACGGCAGACTTTTTCACATGCCTTCAAGGGAAAGGAAGGCGAGAATCGGGGAACTCCTTGAATACGTGGAGATCCACGACCGGAGGGACAGCCCCGTCAAGCAACTCTCAGGGGGTATGAAACGAAGGGTTATGGTTGCCCGCGCCCTGATGCATATGCCCAGAATCCTCTTCCTCGATGAACCCACTGTCGGCCTCGATCCGACCATCAGGCGCCGCATCTGGTCCCTCATCAAGAAGATCCAACAGAACGGCTCAACTATCTTTCTGACAACCCATTACATCGAAGAAGCTGAATTTCTCGCCCAACGGGTCGCCTTCCTGGACGAAGGTCAGGTTGTTGCTGTCGACCAACCACAGCATCTCATGTCTCAATTTGGTGCATGGGCATTGGATGAAATTGCCAATGGGGAAATGGAGACAACCTATTTCAAGAGTCGAGAAGAAGCCAACCGTTACATCCAAGCACAGGAGGGGGGCTTCGCCCTGAGGAGGGTCAACCTTGAAGATGTTTTCCTCTCGCTCACTGGAAAGAGGGTCCAGCCGACATGAGAGGCTGGTTTGCCGTCTATCTCAGGGAGCTTCTCATCCTGAGGAAGAAGATATTCCGTCAGATGGCTTCCATGGCCGTCGGACCTCTCCTCTATCTCGTTGCTTTCGGGTTGGGGATGGGCGAAGGTGTCCACGTCGGCGACCGGTCCTATCTGGAGTTTCTCATTCCCGGATTGGTTGCCATGAGCAGTATGACCCAGTCTTTTGCAATTGCCAGTGAGATCAACATCGCCCGATTCTACTGGCGCATTTTTGAGGAATTCCAGGCGGCTCCCATTCGAAACATCGCCTACGTCACAGGAGAAGTCCTGGCGGGTGTAACGAGAGCCCTTCTCTCGGTGTTGATCATTCTTGTCATCGGACTCCTTTCCGGAATCTCCCTTTGCTACTCACCTGGTTTTTGGCTCATTGTGATTCTCAACAGCTTCGTGTTTGCCTCCCTCGCCGTCTGCCTTGCCATGCTCGTGAAGTCCCACGCGGACCAGGCACTCCTCACGAACTTCTTCATCACCCCCATGGCCTTTCTGGGGGGAACATTCTTTCCAGTGGAACGTATGCCTTCATGGGTTCAGAGCATACTGAACCTTCTCCCTCTCACCCATGCAGCGAAGGCTATTAGAAGCTCCGCTTTCGGTCTCCGATTCGAGTCCTTTTCCTGTCTTCTCCTGGGTCTGCTGGGATTCATCCTGTTCGTGCTGGCTTTTCTGTCTGTGAACAGGGCGAAAGAGTAGGCGGAACGCTTTCTATTTCAATCCGCTCATGTCGAGGTATTCCCCTACCCGGGAAATGACGGTGGCGAACATTCTCGAGCCTGACAAAACAACGTACACATCATCCGCATTCCCACACAGCCTGGCAAATTCCGGGCCGATGACCGCAGCAGGTTCAGATGCGTCGGGCCGCCGGCTCAAGGCTGATACGTACGAATCCAAACGATCCTTGAGAATCCGGAAGTAATCGATGTCCTGTCCGATCATAAACCCTGCTGCTGAAGAGACGCCTTGGGAAAGATCCCTCACCGCCCGCCAGTAGTAATCCGCAAGTGGATTCTTGTGCGGGGAGTCCTGGAGACAATACGCAATTGCCCAACCTACGCTGATGACTCTCAGGATCTGGAGCTCATATTCAACTTTTCCCGGTTCAACGCCGGACCCATGCGGTAGAAAGCCCACAAGAGCCTTGACGTCGTCACGATCAACAGCGTAGCTGAAAAGATCGTGACCTGACTTCTCAATCCCTTTGTACAACGATTTCGTTTGTTCCATGATGTGATACTCCATATAGAGTATGGCAACCTTGGCTCCCTGGTGATCAAAGAATGCCGAGCCCCGTGCATCTCTTGCGTTTCCCTTCCCACTCCCGCACAATCTGCGGCAGCGTTGCGAAGAGAGCTCAGTGGTTCTCATGAACCGGTCAATCATCTCCTGCTTGAAGAATCGCCCATACTTCATCGTGATGTCAACGGCTTCATACATTCCCGGCCAGACCCCAATGGGTTCGATTCTGAATAAGAACCGCCGTCATGTATTCTCATAGCGGCATGAACCCTCGATGGTTCTAGTGATGTCCTGGCTTGGGGCGGGCATGCTCCCCGGCATGGCTCTTGCCGCCTGGATCAGCGGGAATTGGTTCTTGTGCGGGATTTCCATTCCGGGGCTTTTGGGAGCAGCAGTCTTGCGTACTCTTTCAGTAAATGGGTCGGGATTCCAATTCCGACAGCGTTTGCATTCAGATGTCGGGTTGGAGACCCGACCCACGAAGCGGTTGTGACCAGGATTCATTGAGAAGTCGGGGCCTCGCTTGTTCAGATACTCAAAAGCAAGGGAAGAACGTGATACTTTTCAATATGGACGGATTCTTTGAGCTGAAATCTTCACAGGCTCACAGCTCGAGCATGAGCATGAGGTCCTGCTCCCGGCCGATCATCACGAGGATGTCACTGGGCTTTATGACAAAATTCGGACTGGGCAGGAAAACGAAACGTTCCGGGACCAGTTCCTTCACTGCAAGAACAAACACACCGTACTTCCTGCGGAGATCGAGATCCAGGATGGTCTTACCGTAGAATGCATCCGGCGGCGCCACATCCATGACCCGGTAATCTCCTTCCAGTGGGACGAAATCCAGGAGATTGGGGTTGACGATCTGAGCGGCCAGGCGCTGCGCTGTCTCCCGCTCCGGAAACACGACTTCCGAAGCTCCCACCGCCTTGAGAATGGATGCGTGGTCGTCGTGGTTGGCCTTGGCCCATATGTGCTTCACACCGATTTTTTTCAAGTGCAATGTGGCCAGAATGCCCGACTCGAGCGTTTCACCCATGCAGACGACCGCTTCGTCGAAATCGGATGTGACTATGGCACTGAAGCTTGTGAAATCGCGGACATCCAGCATCACAGCCCGCTGAACGTCATCCAGAATGGCCGCCACTGCCGACTCATCGCGGTCAATGGCCAACACTTCACATTTCTTGGCCAGTTGCCGGGATAATTCTCTCCCGAACTCCCCCAGACCGATTACACAGATATGCTTCTTTCTCATCATCCTATCATGATCCTCGTCTCGGGATAGCGGATATGCACGTGCTTTACTGGAAACATCCATATGGCTAGGGTAAGGGGTCCCAGGCGGCCGATGAACATGGTGGCAATGATCCATAGCTTGCCTGCCGTGGACAGCTTGAAAGTGAGGCCGGTGGAGAGACCGACGGTTCCGAACGCTGAAATCTGTTCGAAGACGATATCATGGAGGCCGATTCCACGGTGCCCCGTTTCGGTGAGAGAAAGGAAAAAGACGCCGATCAGGTTCCAGAGTATCGCCAGTTTTATGAGACTGGTTGTGCGCCAGAGTGTTTCTTTGGGGATGCGGCGATCAAACAGTCTGACGTCTTCTTCGCCCAGGATTCCGGCTCGCACCTCCGCGAGGGAAATGGCTGCCGCCGTGGTTTTCACGCCTCCTGCGCAAGATCCGGGTGACCCGCCGATGAACATGAGAATGGTGATCAGCATGAGGGAACTCAAAGGCAGGGCGCCGATGTCCACGGTGTTGAATCCCGCGGTACGGGAAGTCACAGATTGGAAAAGAGCGCATGAGAGCTTCATTCCCCAGGTGTCTTCGGAAGGCGTCTGTCCCATGAACAGAATACCGACGAAGCCAGCAACGATGAGAATCCCTGTCAGGCGCAGGACAACACGGGAATGAACGGAAAGGGGTCGCATTCTTCCTGAATAATTCCTGCCGACCAGGCGGTCCGTCAGACGATCCCAGATTTCGCGGATGACCGAGTGGCCCATGCCACCCAGCACGATGAGAACCATGATGACCACCATGGTCATGGGGCTGTCTCGCAAACCTACCAGGTTGTCCGTATAAATGGAAAAACCGGCGTTGCAGAAAGCCGAGATGGCGTGAAAGATGCTCGAGTAAAGCGCCTCCCATGGGTGGGAAGCCCTCTTCAAGAGTGCCTCGAATAGAACCAGAATTCCCAAGCCCTCGATGACTGCCGTGGTGACGATGATCTGAAAGAACCGTTTCTTGAATTCAATACCCAGGTCCCTCTGAAAGAAGGAATCGTGCAGTGCCGCCTGGGAAGCGAGAGAGAGACGTCTGCCCAGGATGATGAAGGCAAGAGCGGCGAAAGCCATGATCCCGAGGCCGCCTATTTGGATGAGGCCCAGAATGACGATTTGTCCGGGAACTGTATATGCGGTTGGCGTATCCACCACGATGAGACCTGTCACGCACACGGCGGAAGTCGAAGTGAAAAGGGCATCCACGAAGCCCACCTTGCCTTCAGTTTGGCACCAGGGGAGCAGAAGAAGGAGTGCACCGATAAGGATAATCCCGGCAAAACCTAGTATGAGCAGGACCTGGGGCATCTGAGCCTGCGGTGCCAGCTTCCTCCTTCGCAGCAGTCCTGTGAATCTCTCGATGCTCACTGTGACCATCCTGCAGAACAAATGTTCGAGTGTGGATCAGGGTGCAATCATAATCCTGTCCTGTAATTTTTCCATTCAAAAACGCAGAGGACAGGCAAGCCTCCGACGGCCGTTGCACTGCTGTGCCGGTGCTCTGATGAGGCGTTGTTGCTGGTATCCGGAGAGGCTTTCAAGAGGTTGCGGCCGAGGGGAAAGGAACACGGTGTCATCGAGCAGTCGGCAGGAGGAGGCAATGTCGAGCTGTAGGGCAGCAGAAAAGAGGAAACGACTTGAGTTTGTGCCGACTCATGCCGAATTACAGAGCGAAGCGAAACGTGTCCCGGATGTCATCGACCAGCAAGCCGATGAACACAGCAGACTTGGCTGCCGATACTCGGAAAGGCCAGGAAAAACAACATGGAAGGTGGAAGCGGTGGACAATCTTTCCCAACTCGAACTCGAGACGGAGCAGCACCTGAAGGAGCAAAACAGGGAGGCGGCGGTTCGCAGCCTTTACCAACTCATCGTGGGCTACGCGAAGAAGAAGGATTTCGCCAGAGCTGAGGAACTGAGGGAAAAGCTCATGGAAGTTGATTCCATGGCCCTCAGCGAGATCATCACATCAGCCGAAATCATCGAAGAGGAAAAGAATCAGGCCAGGCCCAAGGAGCATCTGAAGACCTGGGAACGTCTTTACAGCCGTCTTTCGAAAGAGGAGGCAAATGCTCTCTATTTCTCCATGAAAGAAGGCACCAGCCTTGGAACGGAAACCATTTTCAGCCAGGGTGAAAGGAACTCCAATCTCTATTTTCTGAACGAGGGTCAGTTGATCCTGGTCTGCAAACACGGAGGTAAAGAGATTGCAATAAAGATGTTTCTACCGGGTGAGATCATAGGGGAGGAGAATTTCTTCTGCGATTCCCTTTGCACGGCAACCCTCAGGACTTTCACACGCGCCCGGTTCAATTATCTGGAACAGGATGTCCTGGGAAAGTGGAAGGACCGGTATCCCTTGCTTGAAGGGAAGTTGAGAGACTATTGCAGCGGATTCGAGAAGGTCAGCGATCTTCTGAAACGAAAAGGCTTCGACAGAAGGTCCGAGAAACGTTACGGCCTGCCCGGCAAAAGCATCATCCAAGTCCTCAATAAAGAAGGTGCACCCGTCGGTTCGGCATTCAAGGGGGAGCTTGCCGACATCTCAGCCAATGGTGCTTGCTTCTACCTGAGACTTTCCAGGAGAGAGACGGCCCGGTTGCTCCTGGGAAGAAAACTGAGCCTGAAGTTCGTTGTCACGGTAGGAAAATTCATGCTTCAGTTTCAACAGGTCGGGTTGGTCGTGGCTGTTCGCTCGCACCCATTCGATG
>JAAYUJ010000511.1 GCA_012517775.1 Deltaproteobacteria bacterium | reverse complement strand
GCACAGTTTGTCAACGAATACACGGAGGAGCTCTACGCCCGGTTCATGGGCTACTGGGAAAAAACCCTCAACGATTTTCTTCTTTCCGGTCACGGAGCCAGTATTCAATGAACCGTTATTTTATTATAATAACAAAAATTCGGTCAATTCTCAATGACCGTCGGCCTCCCAACCTGGACAGCCGTTTTCGGAGCCATGACGGTCGCATACTGAACGAGAGTAACCAACGGTGAACCGGGGCGCTTGCCTTTTCTGCTACGATCTTTTTGCCTTCCGGTTGACAACCCCGTGGTAACGCATTCTGAATTCTAAGCGCTTTTCCTTACCTCTTGCCCAATTTCATAGAGGAATTCCGGTGCGAAGTCGGCGCCATTTGGCCACTCAATGGTGCCAGTAGCCGGATTGACAGCTACTTTCCTGAAGAACTCCAATTCCCTCAATGGATCGAAGATTTCGCCATAGAGCTCATCCTTAAGATCCAGCTTCTTCACCCTACCATCGTTGAATTCAAGCCTCAGCTGATAGTCTTTCAAATAGGTCACGTGAGTGACGTGGAGGAACATCTCAGCCCCCTATGGCACTGATGCAATTTTCTTCAAAGGCTTGCGTTCTCGGGGAAGCCGCTATTCTCCATCAATTCCTCAAAATGCGTCTCAGACCACTCAAAGAGCATTCTCAATGCACGCTTTGACATTTGACCTTTGATGATTCCCGTAGGGACCTCGACAATGATCTCCTGGTCTTCATACCTGGCATGAAAATGAGGAGGTTCATGATCATCGTAGTTCATAAATATGATAATCCCATAGAAACGGCAGATCTCAGACATTCTTTCCCTTTCACGGCTCGTGGGACGATTGACGTGTCTGGAGCGCTGAAACGCATTCATATGCCGCTAACGCTGAGAATCTCTTGTCGGGAATAGAATGCCGGCCTGTGATTCTTAGTGATTCGTATATCCATGCTTGAGATTGTCTCGTTCACAGTAAGGCAGGCGACCAATCCCGTTCAGCAAAATCAATCTTTTACCAACTCCCGGGATCGCAACGTAGCTGCTTCCACCGCCTCGATCAGACTTCCCCTGACCCCCTGCTCTTCCATGATCTTCAGGCCGCGGATGGTCGTCCCCCCTGGTGACGTGATAAGATCCTTGAGCTCCGCCGGGTGGTTACCCGTTTCCTGAACCATTTTCGCCGTTCCGAGAACGGTCTGCACCACCAACTCCCGCGCCACCTGACGGGGCAACCCCATGAGAACACCACCATCGATGAGGCTCTCGATCACAAGCAGGATATAGGCTGGTCCGCTGCCGCTGAGGCCGGTCACCGCATCCATCCATTTTTCCTCCACTTCAACGGCTTTCCCCACGGCACGGAAAAGAGCCAGTGCATCGAGCATCTGCGAGTCCGTCACATGGGGCCCACGAGCCAGGGCTGATGCAGCTTCGAGAACAATCGCCGGCGTGTTGGGCATGACGCGGATGACGGGAATATTGTCGGAAAGGCCACTGGTGAGAGTGGACAGTGGGACACCGGCCGCAATGGAGATAACGAGCGGCTTGTGAGAGAGATGAGAATTCATTTCCCCAAGTACCGACGCCATGTTCTGAGGTTTCACAGCAAGGACGATGATATGGCAGTTGCCCGCAAGGCCGCCGACACTTACAGCCGGCTGAACATGGTACTTCCCCGCAAGGTATTCCATGCGGGAGGAAATGACATCGAAGACGTGAAGACGATCAGCGGACAGAAGTGAAGCCGACAGGAGCCCTTTGATGAGGGCCTCCCCCATATTGCCGCCGCCGATAAAACCGACATGTGTATCCTCAAGCATTTTGCATAACCTCCCACTGGCAACTGGTTCCCAATATGAAAGGGGCTCTGAACTGCCAATCCGCTTTGTGTATCCTTCGTTGACAGACCCGTTCCGTTTCGTTATGAAGTTCCCAGTGATTTTTTTCAAGGATTTTCAGAAGAAAGCTTTAATACACAATGAAGCAAGGACGTTGCTGCTCATACAGCAAACCGGCTTATGCCTGAGGGTGATGGAATGAAACGATACACCAGCGAATCAGAGTATACTCCCAAAACCAGTGTGCTTATCAACGGGGAGATGGTGGTTTTCAAACTGCTGTTGAAGTCGGACGGCCCCGCACTGGAGGAGTTCTTTGCGAAGATCCCCGAGAGCGAAACAGATCTACTGAGAAGCGATGTGCGGAACCCTGAAGTGATTGCCGCATGGGTTGAGTCCATCGATTATTCCCGTGTTCTCCCTGTCGTTGCGTGGAGTGAAAACGGGGAGCTCATTGCCGGAGTTGCCTCTCTGCATTTCACCCAGGGAGTTTACCGACACATCGCCGACATCCGCATCGTGGTGGGGGTGGAGTACCGTAAGCTCGGACTGGGATCAGCAATGATCAAGGAGTTGATTGAAATTGGAGATCAACTTGGACTCCATTTCCTCAAGGCCGAGATTCTCACAGACAACCCACTCGCCATCAAAGCCTTTCGACAACTTGGTTTTGAAGCCAGGGTCACGCTTGATGGGTATTACATGACCCGAAAGGGTGAAGTTCGGGACATAGTGATCATGCTCAAGGGGATGCAGGTCAATATGGAAAAGGACATGTTCTATCTCTT
>JAAYUJ010000510.1 GCA_012517775.1 Deltaproteobacteria bacterium | reverse complement strand
GGGATGCACTCGACATGGAATCACTGAAGGCGATCCCTGTCGACCGGTACTCAATACCCACGTGCATTGAGCATTCCTGCCTCTGCAGCCCGGAAGGGATCGCTCAAATCCGGAACCGCATCCTGACTGAAGGAATAAACAGGGTGGTCATAGCAGCCTGCTCACCAAGGGTCATGAACGATGCCTTCGATTTTGGAACCAGTGTGGTCACCGAACGGGTCAATCTGCGGGAGCAGGTCATCTGGTCTCATCCCCCCAAGAACGAAGATACTCGAATGCTCGCCGAGGATCAGCTGCGGATGGGTATCGTGAAGGCACTGGAAAGCGAGCCACCCGAACCGTATTGCGAAGAGGGATTCAGCAAAAGGATTCTGGTGGTGGGAGGTGGGCTCGCCGGCATGACCGCCGCCATAGAGACCGCGAAGGCAGGCTATGAAGCCGTGCTGGTGGAAAAAAGCAACGAACTGGGCGGTTATGCAAAGAATGTCTATAAGCTCCCGCCTTCGGCACCACCGTATGAGGCAATTCAGGACTTTGACCTCGCCGCCTTGATCGGGGAGATATCCACACGGGAAAACATCAAGGTCTATACTGAGGCCAGAATTGTGGAGATTTCCGGCGCTCCGTGCAAGTTTGACGTGAAGATTAGGGTAAACGGGGATGATGTCTCTGAACGGGTGGGAGCAATTGTGCTCTCCACAGGTTCCATACCTTATGATGCACAGAAATTAGAGCATCTGGGATATGGCAGCTCATCTGATGTGATAACAGGTCCTGAGCTGGAAACCATGTTCAAATCGGACAATGTTGTCTGCCCCTCTAACGGACAACCGGTCAGGAGCGTTGCCTTCATCCTGTGCGCCGGTTCCCGGGACCCGGCACACCTTCCCTATTGCTCAGCAGCCTGTTGCATTGAATCCCTTAAGCAGGCCAAATACTTCAAGATGGCAAACCTGCAGACACCCGTCTATATCTTCTACAAAGACTTGAGGGCACATGGCCACTACGAGCTGTTCTACAAACAGCTTCAAAAGGATGGTGTTCTGTTTGTGCGCGGCAGCGTGACAGGGATCGAGGATGACGGCTCGGGAGGGTTGATTGTTTCAGCGGACGATGTCCTGACGGGTGCACCCGTGATGACGGAGAGTGTCGATCTGGTGGTACTGGCAAACGGCATGGTTCCCACGACGGCCCTGGGTGAGCCGTTCAAAGCCCAGGCACCGGCTGAGGGCGAAGAGGCTTCCGCCGTGCCCGGCGACAGCGTCATTGTCTCCGATCTCCTCAACCTGCAATATCGCCAGGGTCCTGAACTTCCCGCTCTCAAGTATGGCTTTCCCGATTCCCATTTCATCTGTTTTCCGTACGAATCACGCCGCACGGGGATCTACCCGGCTGGAACGGTAAGGGCGCCGATGGATTACGGACGAGCCGTCCAGGATGCCGCTGGAGCAGCTCTGAAGGCAATTCAGTGCATCGAAATGGTTTCCAGGGGAGGAGCCGTTCACCCCCGCTCAGGGGATTTGAGTTATCCTGAGTTCTTCATGCAGCGGTGCACTCAGTGCAAACGCTGTACGGAAGAGTGCCCCTTCGGGGCCATCAACGAGGATGAGAAGGCCAATCCCCTGCCCAACCCTACTCGCTGCCGCCGCTGCGGAGTATGCATGGGAGCCTGCCCGGAGCGAATCATTTCGTTCAAGAACTATTCCGTGGGCATGATCGGCAACATGATCAAGAGCATCCATGTGCCAGACGAATACGACGAAAAGCCCCGCATCCTCGTGCTCGCTTGTGAGAACGACGCGTATCCCGCACTCGATATGGCCGGAATCCGCAGACTGTCATACCAGCCCTGGTTCCGCTTCATTCCCCTCCGCTGTCTGGGTTCCATGAATCTTGTCTGGATTGCCGATGCCCTTTCAAAAGGCATTGATGGAATCCTGCTCCTGGGATGCAGGCACGGGGAGGATTACCAGTGCCACTTCATCAAGGGGAGTGAGCTGGCGGATATTCGCATGAGCAAGATTCAGGAGACGCTCAACCGCCTTGTGCTCGAATCGGATCGTGTTCGTCTGGAACAAATCTCCATCGCAGACTATCCCAGGATCCCGGAGATACTTGACTCCTTTGCCGCAAGACTCGAGGAACTTGGTCCCAACCCGTACAAGGGATATTAGATGATGGGTTCTTGACTTCCCCGGAAGGGTAAGCTGTCTCGTTTCGACGTGCCCCCTGTTGAGCAGGGCGGGTTTTCAATCCCGCAAAAACCGCGGGGTTGCGAATCCAACCGTTCCGATGGAGCAGAAATCGGGAGAAGGCACAATACAAGGAGAGGGAGAATATGGAACCGAAGAATGTCTCACTGGAGATGAAAGAATATGTTGCGGACATGGGTGCCGACACGATCAACTGGTGCATGCAGTGTGGACTCTGCACCAATCTCTGCCCATGGAGGCTCGTACCTGGGGAGACAAGCGAATCCTTCAACATCCGGCATATGCAGCGTCTTGCCCAGATGGGAATGGAAGGGTTTGAAGAAGAGAAATCCCTGTTTGCCTGCACTACCTGTGGTATGTGTCAGACCAATTGCCCGCGGGGCGTAAAGATTGTAGACAATGTGCGGGCCATGCGGGCGAGCATCGTGGGTGCCGGAATGGCGCCTGCCAATCTGAGGCCCATTCTAGGCAGCGCCCATGCCAATGGGAATCCCTGGTCCGGCCCAAGGGAAAAGAGGACGGACTGGCAGGAGGGGCTCAACATCCCCTTCTTTGGCCCCGATAAGGAGTATTTTCTTTTCGTCTGCTGCCATTCCTGTTATGACCCCCGCAGCACCAGAATCGCCAAGAGCGTCACGCGCCTCCTGACTCAAGCCGGTATCAGTTTTGGGGTCATAGGCATTGAAGAGAGCTGTTGTGGAGAGAGCATGCGCAAGATCGGGGACGAGGAGCTTTTTCAGAAGCTCGCCCAGTCCAATGTGAACCTTTTCAACGACAAGGGAGTGAAAAGGATTATCACCACATCCCCCCACTGTGCATGGACTTTCAAGAACGAATACCCGGAACTGGGGGGGGAGTGGGAGGTCTTTCATTACACGGAAATACTCGATCAGGCCGTCCAAGAGGGAAAATTGAGCTTTTCCGGCAAGGTCGGGAAGAAGATCGCTTTCCACGACCCATGCTACCTGGGAAGACACAGCGGATTGTACGATCCACCTCGAAATCTGCTGAAGGGTCTCCAGGGCGCCGAAGTGGTTGAATTGGACCGTGCGAGGGAAATGAGCCTGTGCTGTGCCGGTGGCGGCGGACGCATTTGGGGTGAAGTCCCCTTGGGTGAGCGTTTTGGAGAGCTCCGAATTGTTGACGCATCCGACAGAGGTGCACAAATCCTTGCAACGGCTTGTCCCTATTGCGTCAACATGCTCACGGATGCCTGTAACAGCCTCAGTCGACAGGACTCGCTCGAGATAGCAGAGTTGTCTGAAATCCTGGCAATCGCTCTCGGCTGAGGAAATGATCCACATGTGAAGGCATGGAATTGGAGTGCGCCCCGGAGTAAAGCTGCTCGACGCGCTGCATGTCTTAATTCAGAACAATACAAAGGAGTATCGCGCAAATGCCGATCAGGGTGGATGATCTAAAATCAAAACGGGTTGACTATTACTGGGCCCATCGAGAGAATGGTGAATTGGTGATGGAACCCACCTGCGCATGCGGCAATGCTCTCGAAGAGGATTATTACTGCCATGTCTGCCGGCGTGAATGCGACTGCACCTTCATTGCTTGTGAGGACGTGGAAATCCTTTTAACAGTGGAAAAACTGATCCGGGGTAATCCGAATTTCCGGAACTTCCAGGCCCAGATTCTGGACAGATGATGGGTCGGTTTCGTCTGGATGGATCAATAACGCTTCTCCACGGGTTTTCCGCGGAATAGGTCGGCTGCCTTTGGATGCCTCTCAGGAAGAGGTTCCGGGATGGCGCGGTAAGTCCTATGGTCAGACGTGGCTGACGGGGATACAAAGGAATGAGTATGGAACCAAGAGCTACAGCAAACGGAAGGCCCTCCTTCACTTCGAAGAGTCTATTTCGATTCAGGTGCCATGATGCCCTACCCTGCTTCACTCAATGCTGCCGCGACGTGAACATCTTCCTCACACCCTACGATGTGCTGCGGCTTCGGAGGGCACTGAACATGAGCTCTTCTGAAGTTCTGAACAGGTACACGATGAACTATTTGGCTGGAGCTGGCCAGATTCCCGTGGTGCAGCTTGCAATGGATCCAGAGACACTCTACTGTAAACTGGTCACGGAAGAAGGCTGCAGCGTCTATGGCGACCGCCCCTGGGCGTGCCGCATGTATCCCCTGGATCTGGCTTCAAGGGACGGCGAGTATACGCTCATTACCGGAAAGGAACGCTGTCTCGGCCTTCTTGAAAACTCATCCATGACGGTCGATGACTGGCTGGCCGAGCAGGGAGTGGAATCATACGTCCTGATGGAACAGGCATTTCACAGTGTCATGCCTGAGGAATTTCAGCCGGGAAAGACCATGGCACCAGGGCTTGGGAAGATCCTTTTTCTCGCTTACGACCTGGACCGTTTTGCAGATCTGCTCGAAGATTCCAAAGTGCGATCCTTCTATGAGATCGATGAAGATCTTCTCAACCGAACCAGAGAGGATCAGGAGTTCCTTCTGAGGCTTGCCTTCCAGTACATTCGCAATCAACTGGAGGAGCTTTTTGAAAACATGTCCTGACGATCAGGAAGAGGATCCACATGACTGTCGAAGAAACTGCCCCCGGTTCGATACAGGAGCTGCTACAACCTATAGAGAACGGCGTATTCCGCTTTGCATGCAACCCCTCGGTTCCCTGTTTTACGGAGTGCTGTCGCGACCTGCGGCTGCTTTTGACTCCTTATGACATCCTTCGTGTAAAGACTCATCTGGGCATAACGGCAGACGCTTTTATCGAGGAATATG
>JAAYUJ010000509.1 GCA_012517775.1 Deltaproteobacteria bacterium | reverse complement strand
GGGTGACCCGCCCAAACCCAAACTTGTTTTCTTCTTCGATGAGGCCCATCTACTTTTTGATGACACCCCTCGCGCTCTTCTCGAGAAAATCGAGGTCGTTGTGCGCCTTATCCGATCCAAGGGTGTTGGGGTCTACTTCGTAACCCAGAATCCCCTGGATTTGCCGCAAACCGTCTTGGGTCAGCTGGGAAATCGCGTGCAACATGCTCTCAGGGCATTCACTCCGAGGGATCAGAAGGCGGTCAGGGCAGCCGCGGAGACTTTTCGCACGAGCGGTGAACTGGATGTTGCCAGAGTCATCAGTGAATTGGGAGTCGGCGAGGCACTGATTTCCACACTTGACGAAAAGGGAATGCCCAATGTGGTCGAACGTGCCTTGGTCTATCCCCCGGCAAGCCGTATTGCTCCTCTTTCAGTGGAGGAACGTCGCAGGGTGGTCGAGCGTTCGATGGTGTACGGCTACTATGAGCGGATGATTGACAGGGAATCGGCCTATGAAAAGCTCAGGGAGCGCCTTCCGGTCCAAGGGGAGTCCGTGGAGCGGGAACTGCCCGCAGGAGGAGCCCGTAGAACTCCAGCGCGATCCCAGTCGGGAGATCTATTCGGCGCTTTTGCCAAGAGTGCGGCCCATGCCATTGGAAGTCAAATCGGCCGACAGATCATCAGGGGGGTATTGGGATCCCTTTTCGGAGGCCGTCGTTAAATGGATTCCAGAGTGTTGACATTTGTGGAAATAAATTTGTTCACATCAAATAGGACTCTGTTTACAATACGTGGGAGACCCTGAGGAAATAGACACGTGCGGGTCTCCCCTCCACCAACCCGACCCAGCACGACTGCCGGCGATGAATCCTTCACATTCCATGGAGGTGAAATGTCAGCGAACCAGGACATTACCATAGCTGTCAAAGCGCTGAAGATCGGAAACAAGGTGCGCGAGCTCCGCCAGAAGAACCGGTTCACCCTTCAGGACCTGGCAGCCAAGACAGGGCTGTCGAAACCCTTTTTATCCCAGATAGAAAACGATCATGTCGTGCCTCCGATAGCTACACTGCTGAAGCTGGCCAAAGCACTCAATGTGGGGATGGCATTCTTCTTCCAGGATGAAGTGAGCACAGAGAAGATCTCCATCACGCGAAGTCATGAGCGGGGACGCATTGAGCGCCGTCCCCACCAGCACAAAGGAGAGGTGAGTTACATTTACGAGTCATTGGAGACCAGGAAGCCAAACAAGCATATGGAACCCTTTCTCGTGGAGTTCCAATCGCGGGATACCAGCGAAATGGTTTTCATGAGCCATGAAGGGGAAGAATTCCTGTTTCTTCTATCGGGTCGTGTTGAATTCAGAACCATCGATCGAGTCGAAGTTCTGGAACCGGGGGACAGCATCTATTTCGAATCCGATCTGAGCCACAGTTTCAGATGCATCGGCGATGAACCGGCCAAAGCGGTAGCCGTGGTGTGGAGCCCTGCCTAGCGGTACCGAGGTTGTCATGATGCTGGAGATACGCTTCCACGGGCGTGGCGGGCAAGGCACGGTTGTTGCCACCATCCTGCTTGCCAAGGCCCTTTTTGAGGCAGGCTATTTTGTGCAGAGCTTTCCTCTTTTCGGGGTGGAACGTCGTGGAGCGCCCGTGGAGGCATATCTGCGGCTGAACCGTAAGAAAATTTTGCTGCGCACCAACGTCTACCAACCCGATCATGTTGTGGTACTGGACCGAACCCTTCTTCAAGGAATCGATGTGACACGGGGCCTGAAATCGGGGGGCTGGATCCTGATCAACTCACCTGTTCCACCTCTGCAGGCGCAGATGTTCAAAGGATTCCGTCTGGCTGTGGTCGATGCAACGCGCATTGCATTGAACCATGGTCTCGGAACTCGCACGCACCCCATTGTCAATACGGCCATCATTGGGGCTTTTGCGCGGATGCTTCAGATGCCGCCGATGGAAGCTGTTGCCCAGGCCATTTGTCAGGAGGCTCCCACAAAACCGGAAGAGAATTTTCACGCCGCTCGGGATGCATTCACCGAAGTGAAATTGCTGGGTTTGCAAGCATGATGGGTTGCTCTGGATAATCCTCATTCTGCCATGGCGTTGATTGCCGAAGGGAGCAGAGCGTTTTCCATTGAAGGACCGTGAAATGAGCCTGCCACGCGAGCCTGTCCGAGTTCCTCCTCTCTATATCCCCCGTTCATTCACCTCGACGGAAGAAAACAAGACGGGGTCCTGGCGTTTCCTGAGGCCCCGCTACGATGAGAAGACGGCTCCCTGCAGTGTGAGCTGCCCCGCCGGGGAGGATATCGGACGCATTGAAATGCTGGTTGCACAAGGGCTTTTTAAGGAAGCATGGGAGACCATCCTTCAGGAGAATCCGTTTCC
>JAAYUJ010000508.1 GCA_012517775.1 Deltaproteobacteria bacterium | reverse complement strand
CACCCATCGATGCAGCGGGAGCAGATACCGCTCATGGGAACAACGTTCTTTGAGCGATTGAAGGTCAAGGTTGCGTCATTGGAATTGGGTCTCGACAAATTCATCGCTGTTTTCTCCTTAACAAGAAAAGAATCCTGGAATCGAGTAGCCTTTACAAAACCTCCTATGGAAGCAACTCCTCCCCCTTTCCACGAGATTTCCAACATGGGCGGACAGCTTGAAACCGGTTGTGCGGCACAAGGCGCGCTCACCGCTCAATCAGGCCGAACATGTCAAGCCCATCGGGTAGAATTGAGGATCTGTTATTCTTACTTTATGTTAAACAGCGATTAATTAGCGATACTAATTTAAACAGTCAAGGGATTTGTTTCCGTGTGCGGAAGATCGTCATAGGAACCCGATTTAAATAGTCTTTTTGCGTCATGGGGAACTATTGCCCTGCCTGCCGCCCTTCCCCCTTGCACACCTCCCATTGTTACTTGCCATCGTGGGAAACAACCCGTAGACTATTGAAGTTGATCCGTGGAGAGTGCTTTGAAAATGTGGATGAGGAGGCACGCGGATTCATGGATGAAAGAATCAGGAGGGCTATTTTCGGAGCGGTGGAAAGGGAGCCGTTTGCGCTGAAATTCGGGTTGAAATTAATAGAGCTTGCCGAAGGGTATTCCAAAGTCGAGATGATGTTCACCCCGGACATGGAAAATCTTTTCGGAATGGCTCACGGAGGCGCCCTGTTCGCCCTCATCGACGAGGCTTTTGAAACCGCCAGCAATTCCCACGGTACGGTGGCTGTTGCTTTGAACATGAGCATCAACTATGTCATGTCCCCATCTCCGGGAAGCAGACTCATCGCAGAGGCTCGAGAATTCAATCGGACGAGGAAGACGGCCAATTATGATATCAGGGTCTACGATACCCATGAGCGTTTGATTGCATCATGCCAGGCTCTCGTCTATCGCAAAGGAATCCCTCTTCCATTCCTCGAACCTGAACATTCTTGAAGCCTTGCCGGAGAAGGCACCAACGCGCCGGCCGGGATTCACTTTGTGGCAAAATGCATCAGATTCCACGTAACAATCCATGCTGTGGAGGCAAGAATGAAACAACAGGAACTTCAAGACATGGCGGAATTCCTCTCACACAACATGAGGCTCAGAACACTACCGGTCGCAGTAGGGTTTCTTAAAGACAAATCCGGATTTCCCGACAAAACGCGACAGCCTTCCGTGGCGATGGGAAAGCGGGTGACCGTATGCCAGGCTGTCACCATGGCGAGAGTATACGGATGGACGGTGGGTCTTGCCGCAGAAGATCTTATCTGTGTGCCCGCCATGATCATGTTTGGATTCGGGAGGACTTCCGAACCGGAGGAAGCCCTTGCTGGACTCTTCTGTGAAATCGACTTCGCTGAAAGCAGGGAGGGTGCGGCAAGAGAACTTCAATCCATGGCACGGCTGGAAAGGGACGAATACAAGGCCATCGTTCTTTCGCCCCTCCAGAAGGGACTTTACAATCCTGATACGGTTGTGGTCCATGGAAACCCGGCCCAGATGGCACGGCTGATACAGGCTCTCACCTACCGGCTGGACAGGCGGATCACAGGGAACTTCGGAGGGAAGGTAGAATGCAGCGAGTACCTTATTGCTCCCTTCAAAACCGGCGAGCCCAGGGTCAGCATTCCGGGAAACGGGGACAGAATTTTTTCCATGACCCAAGATGACGAGATGGCCCTCTCTCTCCCGGGCGGCATCCTGCCTCATTTGATTCAAGGCCTCAAGGAATCGGGCAGAAGGATTGGGGCCCGCTACCCGGTCACATTTTATCAGAACTTTCAGCCCGAGTTTCCAAAGGCGCACATCGATCTCGGTAAGAAACTGGGAATCCTTTAGCGTCATTCATTCCGACGAGTCGTTGGAACCCGGCACCGATTCTGCCCTTCCGGCTTGGGTCTCAGACACATCTCCACACTTGATCCTGAAGGCCGGACTGTTTGAATTCATTATCGAAACAGCAGGAAACCGTATTGTTTCCAGGGCGAAATATGCGACCCATGCCAGATTTATTTTCTCGCGCATGTCTCCTTCTCTCCATCTCCCTTTTTCCCACTGTTTTCCTGGGACCTGCAGGATGTTGGGCTGGCCCGACCTTTCTGCCGCCGATACCGGCACACCTGCGAAAATGCGTCCGTGCCGTAAAGCCGTTCGGCGATGCAAAACCAGTGGCTCTCACGTTCGACCTGTGCGAAAGCGAAAATGAAATCAGCGGCTATGACGCTCGCATTGTGGACTTCCTGAGGACGCGGGGCATCCGCGCAACCTTCTTTGCAGGGGGCAAATGGATGCGATCCCACCCGCAGGAAACCCTGCAACTGATGGCAGATCCACTCTTCGAGATAGGAAACCACTCCTGGAATCACAAGAACTTCGTTCTCCTTGGGGTTGAAGCCATGCGCGAACAGATTTTAGGGACTCAGGTCCAATATGCGATGTACCGCGAGCAACTCATTAGCCTGAGCGAGGCGCGGGGCGCCAGAATGGAGGTAATGGAACGTATGCCCCGGTTGCCTGCTCTTTTTCGCTTCCCCTACGGCCGATGCAACGCCCTTGCCCTTCAGGTCGCCGGCGAGCTCGGCCTGACGGTGGTTCAGTGGGATGTTGTTTCCGGGGACCCGGACAGGCATCAGACCGGCCGGAAAATGGCCGATACAGTATTGAGACGAGTGAAACCGGGCTCAATGGTCGTCTTCCATGCGAACGGCCGCGGGCATCACACCGCGGAGGGTTTGCACCGCATCATCCCGGAACTGGGGAAGCAGGGATACGTCTTCATGACAGTGAGCGAGATGCTGAGGAACGGTGAGGCTCTGACAAGTGAAGAGTGCTATGAAAACTCGCCCGGAGACAACCGGAGATACGATATTCGTTCACCGGGAAGATACCGTGAGAGATAATCGGAACCTCTTTTCGAAGTCACGCTACATTTTAAGTTCTTGTCACCTTGACTCCCGGGTCGCCGAGATCACGATGAAAGCGGCGGAGGCTCTCCCCAGAATAGATCCCTGGCGCACTCTCGGTTACAGGAGCGAAAGTCTTGAGAAATATCTCCGGCAAGATGATCCGAACCTCTATCGTTTCTCTGTCTGCAACTCCGAGAACCTCGCAGGAATCGTCTGTATCCGAAGCCCATGGCTCATGGGTCCTTTCATCGAGCTGCTCGCCATCTTTCCCGCATTTCAGGGAAGAGGTCTGGGCGGGGAAATCGTTGCCTGGCTCGAAATGGAGGCACAACTCACATCCAAGAATATCTGGACCACGGTCTCTTCTTTCAACGAGTCTGCAGCAAGCTTCTACAGGAAACGGGGATTTTTTCCGGTGGGATGGCTGAGGGACCTGATCAGACCAGGTTTCGATGAAAATCTGCTGAGGAAGGTTCTTTGAGACTGCCTCTGCAGGCGGATCGAAATTTCAATCTCCAAAACAAGACGTTGGGTAAGAAACGCGACCTGCGCTCATCAGAGCTCCTTTTCACAGTCCAAGGCACCACGACGGGGCATGGGAGACGCTGCAAGAGCAGGGGCCACAAGTTCACGGGTCAGTAATTGCCATCACGAAGCTTGTGGGTTACGCGCCGGATCATCTTCTTGCTCACTTCCCGAAGGGTCTCGTAGACTCCGTCGCCTTTCAGAGCACTCGCCGGAAAAGAGGGGACCCCGAGATCCCTGTTCAGGTCGTGCTCCATTTCGTCATGACTGAGTATGGGAATGCTCGAACTCGCCAGATCCCTCTTGTTGTACTGAAGGACCAGGGGAATATCATGCACGCTGATTTTTTCGTCCTTCAGGTTTTCCACCAGATTCCGGAGGCTTTCTATATTCTGCTGCTGCTGCACTTTGAGGGAATCCGCCACAAACACAACCCCATCCACACCTCTCAGGACGAGTTTTCGCGTGTCATTATAAAGCACCTGGCCAGGTACGGTATAAAGCTGAATCCTGACCGACAAGCCCATGACCTTTCCTATGGAGAGGGGAAGAAAATCGAAAAAAAGCGTCCTGTCTCCCTTGGTATCGATGGTCACAATTTTGCCGCAGATCTGTCGGGACATGGTCTTGTGAATGTGCAGCACGTTGGTGGTTTTTCCACCGCGACCAGGCCCATAATAGACCAGCTTGGCCTGGATTTCGTTTCTTTTCATATCAATGAAGGCCACAGAGACATTCCTCTTGACTGGTGAGAATGGGTATTATCTTTTCCGCTGCTTTGTTGGAGCCGTGTCTGATCAGCCCAATTGCCACATCATTTCCAAAAAGCGTGACCAATATGAAGTCCTTGTTGATCCTGCTGAAATGGATATTGTGGTTGGTTCCTTTATGAAAAAGAAGCGAAAAATCCTTTTCCCCGATCATCTGAGCCATCTTTTCCGTGGCTCCGAAGTTGGCGGCAGAAAGAGCGGCAAGAGGCAAGATGTCCTCCATGGGCAGTTTTCCACCTTCTGAGATGAGTGTGCCTGCTGTGTCAATGATGAAGGCATGCTCCACCCCATTACAGAGAAGCTCATTTTCCAGTATCTTTTCCAATGTGTGAATGCTGTCTCTGGACAGGACAAGGTTCATGGTTACCTCTCAGGAAATCCTCCACTCAATCAACACATGTTCCCGCCGATAGACTCAGTGACCGGTATTGAATGGAAGTCGGTTGCTTTGAGCGCCACCACCCGAAACAGGCGCGGGACAGACTTTTTCCCCTGGAAACTCCCCACTGGCTTAATCGGATATTCGTTAGGAAACATTAACCTGAAATGCGTGAAGATACCGAACAAAAGCTGTCAGAGTAACAGTTCATCCCCCGGTTCAGGAAGGAGAACATGGAGGTCGTCGATACTGTCGATGAAGCGTAATATCTCCTCGTACCTCTCTCTCCTTTCGTCCCTTTGCACATGGACAAGGGCGAGGCAGGCCACATTCGCCTTACGGGCGAAATCAATGCACTGGGAGACACTGCCGTGTCCGGAAATGGGTTCAACCAGTTTGAAGGCTTCATGGACGGCGAGGTCGCAGCCTTGTGCAAGAGCTATCGTTTCCGGTGTGAAAAGACCGTCCCCACTGTAAAAAAGGGAATTTTTGCCGTCGTCGATCCGCACCGCCAGATCTCTCTGACCATGGTTGTTCACAGCGAAATCCCATGTGAGTCCAGCCGCCTGCAAAGACCGACCGGGCTCTACCGGAATGAATTCAAGTAGGTAGGTGAGCTTCTCAAGAAAATTGGGGTAGGCAAGATTCATGGTCTGTACCACGATCTCTTCCACACCCGCGTGTCCGAGTATGATGAGAGGCTTCCGCCGCTTCATCTCCCAGAATCGAAGAATGAGCGCAGGCGTACCGAAGAAATGATCCCCATGAAAATGGGAGAGCCACAAGGCATCGAGCTCTTCCTGATCGACTCCCTGTCTCCAGTAGAGAGGGGGAACAGTGAACCCACAGTCCAACAGGACGGATCTCCGCACCCCGCCGGTTTCCGTTTCCACCAGGACGGCCGTATTGGGCAGCAGTTCATCGCAGGCTTCTCCCACACCCAGGAAAATTGCCTTCATCGTCACGCACCTCCCTTTCGAATTTGCATCAGATTAACCCACAATCCAGAAAAGCCCCGGAAAAGGAGCCACCGATATGCAGCCAGGAGGCGGCATTGTGAATCATGAGGAATCACATTACCACATGATTTGTCTCGATCTTGAATAAACAGAACAAAATGGTGGAAGTGCAATGCAATTCGCATTAACTTCTCTTCACAGAGATCGACTCTGGGAAAAAGGGCACCGGGTGATTGCACGGTCTGCTCCTGTCGCCGCAAGAAAAAAGATTCTGAAGTCCTCAGCTTTTCAGCAGGTTCTTTCGGCCCGGGAAGATGTCACTGAAAGGCTTGCCGCTGATTCGCTTCCAGCACCTCATCATTTCTTGGAGGAATAAATGACACTATCCCATGGCTTCCAACTGATCAGGGAACAGTTCATCGACGAACTGAGAACGCATGCGCGATTCTTCGTTCATGCCGGGACAGGAGCTCAACTGCTGTCTCTGT
>JAAYUJ010000507.1 GCA_012517775.1 Deltaproteobacteria bacterium | reverse complement strand
TAAAGAAACAGCAGTGAGCTGGAAAAGGAAAAAGCAGCAGGGCATCTTTTCTTGTCTTGGCGACATCCAGTTCGATGACTCCCAAGGAGAGGCTGCCAAAGATGTTCTGTCCATTAAAACAGGCGGGGAGCTAAACGGGGGAATATTTCCTTCGGAACCCGTCCCAGTGGTGGACCAGACATGTGCCCCGCCCCCCTTTCCTGAATCCCCTGTGTCCGATTCCCTGGGCATGTTCTTCATCGAATTGCCGCCCGGGACCTTCCTCATGGGCAGCCCGGACCATGAACCCGGCCGGAACGAGGACGAAACCCCTCACCAGGTCACCTTGACACGGGCATTCTTCATCCAGTCGACACCGGTGACCCAATCGCAATGGAAGCAAGTGATGGGGACCGAGCCGGCCTGTTTCAAAGGCAAAGCCGATGAGTGTCCCGTGGAAGGGGTCTCATGGGCAGAATGCCAGGGGTTCATCAAGAAACTGAGCTCCGCTGGAGAGTATTCCTATCGACTTCCCACAGAGGCCGAATGGGAGTATGCGTGCCGAGCAGGGACTGAAGCTCCTTTCTGCAGCGGCGAGATCGAGGAGGTGTACTGTGCGATGGACCCAGCCCTCGATGCCGTGGGCTGGTATTGCGGGAATTCGGGGCGCAGGACCCATTCCGTGGCTCAGAAGGACCCGAACCCCTGGGGCCTGTATGACATGCACGGCAATGTCAGCGAGTGGTGCTCGGACTGGTATGGGCCCTGCGCGGAGTCACCGGTGACCGACCCCGCTGGTCCCGATTCGGGACGGGGGAGAGTCGTTCGAGCAGGCTCCTGGTTCAGCAGCGCCAAAAACTGCAGGTCCGCCAGTCGCTTCTGGTGGCCACCCAAAGCCTCGGGCGATACAATAGGTTTTCGCCTGGTGAGAGAACCAAAACGGAGCATTTGACAATCAAGGACACACCAGCTCTGAAATAAACTCAACCCGGCGGGAGAGCATACCCTCCGAAAGCCTCTCCGGTGAGCAAAGGCCGGCTCTCTCCGCCTGGAACGTCTACGCCCCCGCTCAACTGCCTATTTTCAACACCCACCCCTTTTCCATACCCCGGCAGCCCCCCCAGCAATCTGCTTCTATGGGTTCAACTACTGTTTGACAGTTGCAAATAAATATATTTGTAATGTTAATGACATACGACCACATCCTGAGTTTTTGGCACTACGGACCCCTCCTGTGGGTCAAGCACCCGGATGGTAGGGGGGAACGGCAACCTTCACAGACTTGAAGACGCTCGTGCATGTGCCCAGCCACTGGGACCTAAGGGCAAAACGCCTGCCGTTGTCTTCGATGACGATCTCCTGCAACGCGCTCAGGTCCTGCTTGATGTCGGACCACTCGAAGGAGTAGCCCACCGCCTCGAGACGCCGTTAGAGCTCCTTTCTGAACACCAGGGCCAGGAAGGAACAGAACGCGTGCCCCCGGATGGTGCCATCTGTCACAGAAGCGGTCCGACCCGCTCACCAGTGTGCGGTGCAACACAGTGAGGAAAATGGCCCGCTCCACATCGAACATGAAAGCCCGCTTCTAGAGAAGTCCGTCGATGGCGTTATGGATCCCCAGTTCACGCCACAGCCTGTCGAAGACGATCGCCGGTCCGATGGTCTTTGCTTCGCATTGGACATCGCTTTTTCCCGACGACACAAGGAGGGCCTTCTCGGAGAAGCGGGAAAGGGAACGGATGAGGGTCTCCACCTCTCCTTCGGCACTCGGTTTGTCCATGCGGCCGACGGTGGCGATGACACGCTGGGTGACCTTGGACTGAACCCTTTGATTTTCAACAATTTGCAGGTAGTCGTACTTGCCGGATTTCCTGATGCGAGCGAACATGGGAGTCTCCTCCCAGGACACTCCAATGAGCGAGTCGGGACAGAATCCCTCCTGGGGGGTGAGAGCCTTCTACCTTTAGGGTTCACCCCCTTCATTTGGCAGCCTATGTCAATGGTCTTTGTCTTGTATTTTTGCATTTGAAATGCATAATTACAAAGTAAGGAGGAGGCCGCCATGACGCCCAACTACATCAGGAGATCTCTGGAGCCGGTCCTCAAGAGGGCCGTGTCGGAGTTTCCGGCCGTTGTCCTGACGGGTCCCCGTCAGTCCGGCAAGACCACCTTGCTGAAGAACCTTTTCAGTAAGGACTGCAGGTACATTTCCTTGGAGCCGCCGGACATCCGTGTGGCAGCCATGGAAGATCCCAGAGGGTTTCTCGAGATGCACCCAGCGCCGGTCATTCTGGACGAGGTGCAATACGCGCCTGAGCTGTTGCCGTATGTAAAGGAACGCATTGACGCCCAGCGGGACCGAGCCGGCCGGTACCTGCTCACAGGCTCACAGAACCTTCTGCTCGTCGAAAAGATAACGGAATCCCTGGCTGGGCGGGCGGCGATGCTCCGATTGCTGCCGCTGTCGCGGCGCGAGGCTGAGGGGCGTCCTGGTGCGCCTCTGCCGTGGGAATCGGCGACAGTGGAAGGCGAGGCTGGCAAAAGCTCTTACCAGGAGATCTGGAGGGAGTTTCTGCGTGGAGGTTATCCGGAGCTGGTTGCAAACCCGGGGCGCGACATCGAACTGTGGCATGCGAGCTATGTTCAAACTTACCTCGAGCGAGACGTTCGCAGCATCCGTCAGGTTGGCGACCTTTCGCAGTTTCAAAGCTTTCTCAGGGCCCTGGCTGCGCGTACCGCCGGGTTGCTCAGCCTGACCGATTTGGCCAGGGACCTCGGTGTTGCATTGAATACGATCAAGGCCTGGCTTTCAGTCCTCGAAGCCACCTATCAGATCATCATCCTTCGGCCTTATTATGCAAACATTGGAAAGCGTCTGGTCAAGACACCGAAGGTCTATTTTGCAGATGTCGGGACGCTCTGCTATCTGACCGGACTGAAGGACCCCCAGCATGCGGCGGGCGGTCCCATGGGGGGAGCGATTATGGAGACGGCCGTCATATCTGAGATCGTTCGGACCCTCACCCATCGAGGTATCGATCCTCAGGTCTACTTCTGGAGGACCTCATCTGGAACCGAGGTGGATTTGGTCGTCGAGACGGAGGGCAAGCTCGTGCCCATCGAAGTGAAACTTTCTGCAACGCCGCGGCCAGCGATGGCATCATCTCTCAAAACCTTCCAGCAGGATTTTGCGGGCAAGATCCTTCCTGGTTACCTTGTCCACTTGGGAGATATTCGCCTGCCATTGGGCTCCGGTGTGACCGCCCTGCCGTTTAGAGAGCTCTAGATTGTCACTACAGACCCATCTCGGACATCAGGAAATCCTCCGGTCCCACAGATCCTGTAACTCTCGGCTGCGCAATAGCCCGAATCCGGTCTTCAGCGGGATGGCGAACTTCGCGCTCATTACCCTCCGTTGAGAGACAGGGGTGGTTTTGCTTGGATGAATTGTAGTGATATGGCTGACCTGCTTGTCCATTCGATTCATCCTGCTTTCGTTGGCCAATTTAAATGAGACGATGAGATGTGCGAGACATGATAGGTGAATGTCTCGCCCTGAAGAATGCCACCATCACGGCGTTCCGAGAGTTAAGAGATATTCGAGAGCAGCCTCAACCGCAAACCAGAACACTGATCATAGTATTCAAGTGGCGTCGGAACTCGTGGAAAAGAGGATCTCGCTCTGCTGAGGACCCCAGCGCATTAACACCCGGAAGTAGATGCGACTCGTGCCTGTGGACTTCACCCCCCGTCTTCGAAGACTGTCCCGGTAAAGGCTGTGAGATCTTGGCTCATCCACGTTGAGACAATCCGGGTGCATCCGAAAGCAATTCCTTTCGGTCAGGATGAGATTTCGATGCAACTGGGATGTTCGCGTCCTAACAGAAGACTGCCGCTCTTCCTGACTGCCTCCTGGACGACATCCGGGCGCAGATGGCTGTGTCTGGCCGATGTCCTTGTGCAATTGTGGGTGAGTCGTTCGCGCACGACGGCTGCTACCGCAAAGACATCAAAGGTTGTCGAATGCTTGTCTTCGGCGCGGAGCCATGACTGTTGATGGCTTGGATCCGCATTGATGATTTCTCGCTGCGGTCCTCATAGGAAAAGACTTGAGGTCGTGTAATGGATCCTTGCCTGTCGGCGGCCCTAAACCACGAGTTCATGAAAGAAGCGATAGAACCGAGGATGCGCTGTGAACTTTGGGCGACAGTCTGTGCGCATCCAATTATCGGGTATGGGGGCACTACGACTGATCAGGCGTTGAGGTGGAGACATCGGCCGGTTCACCCCTTGCCTTGAGGAGTTCCCCGGCTTTTGCGGTGGCCCTTCGCAGGCTCTCATCTCCAAGATGGGCGTAGCGCTGCGTCGTCGAGCTGTTTTTGTGGCTGAGAAGTTTCCCGACGGTGTAGAGGTCCACACCGTTGCTCACCAGAGTCGATGCAAAATGGTGTCGCAGCCCGTGGAAACGGAACCCATCCGGCAACCTTGCTGCCTTTCGGATCTTGAGCCAGGGACCCTTGAAGTCCTTCCTTTGCTGCCCATCCTCTCCGGGGAACACAAAGGTGGACTTGATATTGAGGTTCCTCAGGACCTCAAGTGCCTGCTCGTTGATGGGAACCGTCGCAGTCTTCCCACCCTTGGGACCCCGTAGGGTTACAGTGCTGCGATCAAAGTCTACATCATCCCAGGTGAGTTTGAACAGTTCCCCGCGTCTTAGTCCGCTGAAGATCGCAAAACGGATGAAATCCACGCTTTCCCTTATGGGCCAGGTATCAAGGGTGTCCTGAAGCCTCTTCAATTCCTCGTCGGTCAAGAACTCGGTTTTTTGGTTGTCCAGCTTGGGAAGCGTGACCTGGGAAACAGGGTTCTTCCCATCAAAGAGGTCCCACTTGATGGCGACGTTGAAGAGACGTTTCAGCAGCACCAGCTGATGCTTGATGGTGGCCTTGGCGTAAGGTTTGCCATGCTTGTTCCTGCCCCTTTTGAGTTCCAGCTTCATCCGCTCGATATCAATGGGCATAATGGTGTCAAGCCTTTTGCTGCCGAATCTGGGTTCGAGATGTTTCCCATAATGGTACTGGTCGTCCCGCCAGGTTTCCTTATGTTCCTTGGCCCACGGGAGGTACTTCTCCCAGACATCGTTCAGCGTCGGGGTGTTATCGACCCTGTGGTGCTTCACGTCGTATTCACCGCGCGCAAGGTCACTCTTGATGGTGGATTCCACCTCGCGGGCAATGGTGAGGTTCTGAACGATTCTGTTGACCCGTTGCCCCTTGACGGAAACGCAGACGCGATATTTTCGATCCCGGCCGAATTCAGCGCCGCACCTGGAGCATCCCTTTGCATTGAGGGCATTACTGGTCTTGCAGGGCCCTTTTCGCAACAGGCAGGAGGAGATGCCCCCCTGAATTGGACAGCTGATAACGCCTGGGGAGGGAGAAACAGGATAGGCAAAGGGATGACCCCTCGTCTCGATTGTCACATTGTCAGCCTGGAAACCTGCTTTTTGACATGGATCACGATCTGGAACAGAGCTGTGACGAGGCTGTGGCAATATTGGTCCGTCCCTTTCGAGACACTTCCGGGGAGTGACAAACCACTCCGATTGCCGAGATCGCGGCGAAATCATTGAGCGGGGAGCTCATTCGAGCTTGCGCATCATGATTTCTTTGAGCCTGAGAGGATTGGCCTTGCCTTTGGTTGCTTGCATCGCCTGACCCATGAGAAACCCCAATGCTTTTGAAGCCCCTTTTCTATAATTCTCCACAGCCGATATATTCTCCTCCAGAACCCGGTCCACAATGACTTCCAATTCCTCGACTGATGAAACCTGCCTGTAACCGCCTTGTTCAACTATCTCTCCCAGTGGGGCATCGCTTTCCACGATTCTTTTCAAAACCTCCTTTGCCGTGCTGCTGTTGATCTCGTCGTGCTCCAGCATGAGGAGAAGACCTGCAAATCGCTCTGGAGTCAAGAGACTGGTGGAAAGGGTTTCGCCACGTTCTTTCAGGGTGGGCAACAAATGGGCGGAAATCCATTGGGCGGCAAGCCGCGGCGGGGCATCGCAACTTACGGCCGCTTCGAAATACTCGGATAAACCGCGTTCAGCACTCAGCATTAACGATTCTTCACGCGTGAGCCCATAATCCTTTACAAACCGTTCCGCCTTCATCTCCGGCATTTCCGGGAGGAGGTTGCGAATCCTTTGAAGGTATTCCCCGGCAACTACAATCCGGGGTACGGATGGATCAGGCACACAGGGTCCCTCAAACTTGCCCCGCATGGGAGAAGTCACACGCTTCTCCGGGTCCCACAGCCGAGTGTGGATCACTATGGGTTCGCCGGTCCTGAAGCAGTTGACCTGGCGTCGGATTTCATAGGCGATGGCATCACCCACGTTTCGGATTGAATTCATATTCTTGATCTCGACTTTCGAGTTGAGTTCATCGCTACCCCTTGGCCTGATGGAGACATTGGCGTCTACGCGCATGGTTCCCTGCTCCATACTGCATTCAGAGCTTCCTGAGGTGCGGATCCGTCTGATGAGAGCTTTCAGGAATTCCATCGCATCGCCGGGATTGCACAGGTCGGGTTCCGTGACGATTTCCACCAGGGGCACACCCGCCCGGTTGAAGTCCACCAGACTGACGGGTGTTCTTCCCTCATTCTCATGGACAAGCCTGGCAACGTCTTCTTCCATGTGGACTTTCCGAATGCGGATTTCTCTCTTTGCGCCGCTTTCGTCCGCAATGGTCAGACATCCGTATTTCGCCAGGGGCATATGGAACTGAGAGAGTTGATAACCTTTCGGCAAGTCGGGGTAGTAGTAGACTTTCTGATCAAATGCACTTTCTTCTTGAATTTCACATTCCAGGGCCAGGGAGGCGAGGATCGCCTTTTCGAGCGCTTCTTCACTGAACCGGGGCAGGTTGCCGGGCAGCCAGAGGCATATGGGACAGGTGTTTCGGTTCGGTTCGTCTCCGGGCCTGTTCGGGCACGCGCAGAACATCTTTGTTTCACAGTTCAACTGAACATGGATTTCGAGCCCTATGACCGCTTCATAGTCGTTCTTCATTCGGTTCCCTCCACGTCTTGTACGATTTGCTCCGCAATCCTGAGGAGGCGTTCATCGCCGAAAAGGGGGCCCGCAATCTGAAGGCCGAGATCCCCTCCCTCGAACGGGGCGAGACCCGGAAGTGCCAGGGCAGGTTGACCTGTCACATTCGAGGGAAGCGTCAGAGAAAAGGCATGATAGAGTGTTTCCAGGGTGTTTGCCGATCCAGGATTGGCAGACGCCCGCCTCGTCGGAAAAACGAGGATATCGAGGTCGTCGAACAACCTCTGGATTCCTGTGATGAGCACCGATCGGATCTTGCAGGCCTTTTCGAACGCGGCGTAATCCTCAAACTGAAAGTAGGCGCCTTGAAACAAGTACGCTTTCAGGGGCATGCTGAATGATTCGGCCCGGGACTTCAGATACATCGTGTTCCAATTCTTCGAACCGCCAGCCCTGTGCCCGTAGCGGACTCCGTCAAATTTTCCGCAACTGGATGATGCTTCGACGGAACCGATTACGTGATGCGCCACCCTGAAGAGCTCGAAATCGTCGAAGGACAACTCCGTCACGGCGATACCGGTTCGTTCGAGTCTCGAGAGGGCTGCGCGAAAGGCCTCAAGCTCAGTTACACTCAGATTCTGCAGGCACTGGGTGAAAACACCGGCTGTGACGTGTTCAACTGTCCTTTTCGAGCTCGCATTCAACAGCGGTGAGACCGGATCGGGCATCGAAGGGTCTCTGTCGTCACCGCCTCGGATTACGTTGAAAACGTTCGTAATATCCTTCAAACGACTTCCCAGAATGCTGCAGCAGTCCATTGATGGAACCAGGCCGACCAGACCGAAGCGGGACACCTGACCATAGCTCGGCTTGAAACCGCAAACACCGGCTGAAATGGCGGCAGCCCGGGCTTCACCCATGGTGTCCGTCATCAGGGCGATATCGACAAGCCCCTCACGGAACGCCTTGGGGGCAGTGTCCCGGTAAAGGCCGAAGCCCATTTCACTCGTATGGGTATTGCCCGCCAGACGTGCACCCGCAAGTTTCAAACGCTCCACGGCAGTGGCATCCTCCAGGGCGATAAACCCCTGCAGGGCCTGGCAGCCTGCTTCTGTCCGCCATCCCCTTACCGATATGCCGGATTGGACAGCCACTCGCAAGTTGGCCAGAAGACCCCGGCCGTTTGTCGAGTGAGGCGATATCTCGCTGTGGCAGAAAATCTCCGATTGCATTGGAATCACTCCGAAAGTTGATCAGGTTCGCATCCAGGCAGGATTCTTCAGTGAGCCTCCCGCAGTCTCCTCCCCCATACCCAAAGACAGCGTGACGGGCAGATGGAGAAAAAGCCCATGTCATATGTCGCCTGTATGAATTAGCCATGGGGCTATTCCAGTATGCTTGCCACCTTGAAATAATTCCCCTTCACGGACGGAGCATTCTTGAAAATTTCACCTGTCACGGCCAGGGGACAGATGGAAGCCGGTCCTTTGTCCCTCATGCGGTTCACCAATGGCACGGGTGCAAAAACAGGTGCGCAATCGGAGGCAATTCCACCCAAGATCTCCGCCAGGCGCATGGCATCGGCGAGTGCGGCGGTGATGGCCGAACGCTCGGATTCATTGAAACCGATGCGCGACACCCACGACAAAGAGTCGATGAGATCCTTTTGTTCCTCTACTCCAGGTACTGGCCCTGTCTCTTTGATATTCAGAAGGCCCAGTTCGTTGAGTTGCTCGTTGGTCACCGGGGAAGGGGCCTGGGTGAGGGGACACGTGGCACTGCGGTTCTTGGGAAATGCCGTGACTTCGC
>JAAYUJ010000506.1 GCA_012517775.1 Deltaproteobacteria bacterium | reverse complement strand
GGAGGATGCAAGATTGCATTCCTCCACCCCAAAGCGACTTACGGAGTTCTGGTAGAACTCTCGGAAAGACAGGAATAGTGCCCCACGGTCAAGAATGGTTCGCCCCATTCGCCCTCATTCGAACCCCCATCGGGCAGGAGGGGAGCTTGCAGGTGCCAGCAGGCGACGTTTCCCAACTGCTCTCGTCCTGAAAATGCCAGTGGGCACCGCTCCGGGTGCCCACTGAACCTTCATAGAATTGTTGAATCGTCTTACCCTCTTTGTGGTTTGCCGAGTGCTTTCTCAGCAAGCAGGTCGGAATTCCCATTCCGTCAGCCTTTGCGCCAGTGTGTCGGCTATGGAAACCCCACCTGCCAAGCTATCATTGCATGGACTTATTGCGAACTCACCTTGCCGAGACAATCGGCCCGGACTTACCGGGGTGGAATGGCATAAGCCCGTGATCCGCCCCCCCCGGATGGGGCGGCAGCGCGCGGTTGAGGAAACAGGGGGAAATGAGCCCGCCAGGATCATGCATCAATGGCGTGCCAGAGCCAGTGCCAAGGGAAGCCTAAAAATCTCTTTCTATGATGAGCCTTGTCCCGCCGGAAACCTGTGGAATCGTGAGAAGGCCGTTTTTCCCCGCTCTTAGGGGAAGGCCGGCTCCGGTTTTGACATTGAGCCAATAACGGTATGTCTTCCTGGGAAATACCCTGAATTTCTGGAGCCGTCTCGGAGTCACATCCGCTGTTCCCGAACCTGTGAGGAGGGCTTCGTATCGGTCCACACGATCGACAATGGAATGCGGATCCCATCCCATGGCGTACAGGTTGTTGACACCATCGGGTTCACCGGGATTCACGCTCTGCCTCGGACCGATGCCAAAGTCGCTTCGGTTCGTGAAAGCGAGAAAGCTCTGGTTTCGCCTGAAATTCCACATCTGGTTCATTTTGACAAAACAGTCTTCGGAGTGCCCGCTGTTGTGGCGGTGATAGAAGAAACCGCGTTTCTGCCGGTCGAAATGAGGTTGCATGAGGTCCCCTCCCGAAGCCGGCGGCACAGTCTCATCTTGCGTTCCCGCCGTAATGTTCACAAAGGGAGTCTCCCATCGCGGATTCCGATAATTCGAAAGCCACCATCCCAGATTGGAATAGGATCGCGCAGAGTAAAGCTCCCCATCATCCCCCAGGATCGTCACGTTCGCGGTAGGGCCTCCAACAATCAGCTGATTGAACTGCTGTCTGAATGGTCCAACGGGGCCTGTGAAGCGGGCGAATCCGGAATGAGCGTGCATGGCCGCAAAGACATCGGGATTGCGCAACCCCAATTGCCAGGCTCCCGTGCCGCCAATGCTGTGCCCGAATACATAAACCCTGTTCGGATCAATGGATGTTCCCGGCAGACTGTCTGAAACAAGGGATGTCTTGATTGCTTCCCGCACAATCTCCATGACCGCCTTATGGGCCCACATCCGGCAACGCCTGCCCCAGCGGGTGCCGAACCACCAGTCGTCCTCGTTGCCGTTAGACGGTTTATATTGAAAATACAGCATGATGAAGTCGTAGGCCAGTGGAACGTAACTTGCCAGATCCTCTTCTCTCGCAAAGCCTCCTCCCCATTCGTGCACCTGCACAAGAAGCGGCATGTTGGGGCGGGCCTTTCCGTAGCCACTGAGCCTGAAGGAGAGAACGGTATCTTCGCCGCGATGTCCACGGATAATTCTGTCCTCCTCGTATGTATCGGAAGGACGGCGTCCCTCGGCATGTTCGACGACATCAAAAACCGTCTTACCCAGGGATGAGCGGTATTCATCAGCTCCCGTATCGGAGGCTTCTCCTTCGGGGCGGTTGTCTCCATCGAAATCCCCGGCTGCTGAATCCAGAAATGAGGCCCGGTCAACAACAGAGCTGACTGCTGCTTTCAGATGCAGATCGCCTGCTGCAGGATCCACAAACCACGAAGCCTTTGCACCCTTGACATTGCCTATCACCGTGGCCGATGCCCCATCGCGTCGTGCGATGGCACGGTTCGTCAGGTTGTTCATAATGACAACATCGGTCGTCGCGGCAAACCGGTATTCAATGGCGTTGGTATAGCTGTGCTCAAAGAGGATCGAATTGTGAAGGACCTGCGCTCCAGGAGCTGATTCGAGGGAGATACCCGCGTCGGCGAAACCCTCTGACGCGTCATGAGTGATCATATTGTTCCGTATGATTCCTCCGCGATGTCCCCTGTCTCCCAGACCGAACCCGATGCCGCGGTCGCAGTTCACAATGACGTTGCTTTCAACGAGCGTATCTCGGGAGTCGGACCAAAAATGAACGGCATGCTCGGCCAATGCTCCACTGGGGCTTCGGATATGGCGGAAGACATTGTTTCGAACGATCCAGTTGCGCGCATTGTGAGCGTCGATACCTCCTATATACCATTGGGGCCCGATGCCCGCGCTGTATTCGAGCAGACAATCCTCCATGATGCCGTTGTCTGTTCTCAGATCCGGCCGTGTGGAATCGTAGGCGATTTTCACCATCTGCTCCCCCGTATCCAGAATGTGCACATTCTGGATACGGGGAGATGTCGCCGTCGGCTGGGTTTGAATGGCGTGCTGACTCACACGCCTGAGCGTCATGTCTCTTACACAAAACTGCGAGCCGGCCACATTGAATACATGTGTGACGGAGCCCCCCATACCTTTGCCTTGGATAATAACGGCTTCACGGTCTCCTGAAGCGCCCCTTACGGTAACATTGTCAGCCGAGATCCAGAGCATGTTGTCCAGGTCATACACCCCTTCGTGAACGACGATGCGTCTGTCTCCACCTGTGTTGGCTTGTCCAACGGCATTGACCAACTCCTGGGTCGTATGGACATGAACGGCCTCCACATCACGTGACAACCCAAGAAGAATCCAGAAGAAGGCAGGGGCAACGAGTGTCAATCGTCTTAATCTCATTTAATATCTACCTCTGACAGGTTAAGAAAAGTTGCTGTTGAAAACCTCGTATATGCAGACCGCACGCATCATGGAAAGGAGGAACACATCCTTTTCAGGGCCTTAGAGTCAAAAGACCTTTCCGATATCGACAGACAGGCCATGAAGGAATTGGTCGAGGACCATGTTCGAGGGCGTCAAGTCACAAAATCGCTGGTGGAGGCAAACGAAAAATATCGAAACGGCGACACGTCGACTCTGCCGGTCATCCTCTCCAATCTGAAGACCCTTGTCGATTTTTACCCCAAACACATCGTGAAAGAGGACAAGTCATTTTTTCCTGCCTCCCGCAGGTATTTCTCCGATGAAGAAGATCAGGCCATCCTGGCCGAGTTTTGGGAATTCGATCGGAGAATGATTCACGAGAAGTACACGGCGGTCGTTGAAACCGCAGAGAAATCTCTACCGGAACGACGGTCTTGAGCAAGTGCATCAGGATGGATCGGGAGACGGACGGCCTGTTCAGGCTCTCACCTTCGCCCTCGCAGGAAGTCGCGACTTCACGAACCAGAAGGCTCCGAGCAGCAGCAACAGCCCTACAACCAGGTCCACCTGGTGAGAGTACTTCTGCACGACTCTCCAATGCTCCCGCAGAAGCATTCCGCAATACAGGAGAAATGAATTCCAGAGGGTTGCCCCCACAATCGTGGCAATGGCAAAGGGAATGAAGGGCATTTTTCCCATGCCGGCAGGAATGGAGATGAGGTGCCTCACCACCGGCACGAAGCGGCTGATGAAAATCGTGATCAGGCCGCTGCGACGGTTGAAAAACCGTTCGGCCAACTCCAGATCCTGGGCATGCAGGAGCAGGTATTTCCCCACCTTGTATACAACGGGCTTCCCTCCGTAATAGCCCATGTAGTAGGACAGAATCGAGCCGATCATGCTGCCGCAGGATGTGGCAACAATAGCCACCCACAGATTCCACTTGCCGTCGACAACCAGAAAGCCCACAAAAGGCATGATCGCCTCACTTGGAATGGGGGCGATCATGCTCTCCAGAGCCATCAACACCGCCGCCCCCAAATACCCGGTGACGTCCAGGCACTTCACCGCAAAACCGGAAACCATATCAGTCAGCACACTGCATCTCCTCTCGATCCTTGTCCGTATCTGTCGGCATATCAGAGAGAAGCCTGAAGAGCTTCTGAGGAAGAGCCATGTTCCAAAAACCAATCCAGGCTCAATTCCCTCGCCAGACGGCGACATTCCGGGTCCAGGAGTCGATGGTCACCACCACTGAGCAAGCACAGGCTCTTCGGCTCCCCCACCCTTTTGTAAATGTCGATCGCATTCTCTGCAGGAACAGTCTCATCCTCTTCTCCATGGATGATCAGGATTCGCCGGACCGGAGGCAGGGAATCCAGATCTTGCGGTTCGCCAAGTTCAGTACCTTTCCGAAAAACATTTCTGAATTCTTCCGACTCCCGCAATGCGCGATCAATCCTCTTGAGATCAAAAGGTGTGGCCCAGCAGACCACGGCCTGAATCATCCCGGCATCCTGCGCCGCTGCCAGAAGACTCAGATATCCCCCTAGACTTGAGCCCAGCATGGAGATTCTGCCATCACACCATGGCGCCCGGGATACGGCATTCAGAACCGCTCGAAGATTGTCACGCCTGATCTGAAGAATGCTTCCATCAATCCCCGCTGGACTCTCACCGCAACCAGAGAAATCGAAACGAACCACCGCCAGACCTGCCCTGCAGAATTCCTCTCCGATAACCACGAACTTGATGCTGTCCTTGGAGCTCAAAAGCCCATGACAACAGATCACAACCGGGGCGGGCAAAGCATCGGGCAAATGCACAACACATGCAAGCCTGCCTTGCGGAGTCTCCAGGAAAGAGCTCTCAATACCACCGCTCATCTCACCCCTGGTGAATCTTGGCAACCAGCAGCCCGGAGTCGTCCAGACGGGACTGGCGCATCTATAAATCTTCCCGTTGATAACCTGCACTGACCGACTGTCCGCGGCACACCGCGTACTCCCTCAATAAGCCGGTCGGGTTCCCATCCCGACACTTTTTGCACCAAGGTGTCTGGTATGAAAACCCGACCTACAAAGCGGTCGCTGTCTGGACTCATTGAGAAGTCACCACACCACTCAAACGCTAAGGATCATGCCGAGAAAAACTACAGTTCATCTCCTGTGCGCCTGCCCGCACCGATCACAGCTTGAGCTCCGATTTGCGG
>JAAYUJ010000505.1 GCA_012517775.1 Deltaproteobacteria bacterium | reverse complement strand
TTGAAGAGATAGTTATTGTCACGTATAGGGACTCGGATTATGCGATTTATAAAGGTCTCATTAAGGACTGACAGGCAGGATGAGCTCCCTGGGGTTTTGACAGGACCTGACACGAGGGTCCCGGCCAGGTCGCTGATTTTGCGGAACTGGGGGCACGCCGCGAAAAATGCTGAGGACTTTATGGGAAGAGTTCTGGGCCCAGGATTATGACAGCAACCAAAGGGGGGAGGGAGTGTTCGATGTTATAGCTGTGAATTGAGGTTCTTGGCCTTTTGCAACCCGTTGATTGTGGGCGAGGACGCGCAAAGGGATTGGATGGGCGAAAAGGAAATGTCCTTGCTCCAGGTTGTTTTTGGAGGAGCGCCAACTGATCCCTGATCGTTGAGGGATTACCTGTCGGCCTTTTTCACTGCAGACCCTCATGCCTCTTCAGCGGCACCCAAAGCGATAAAAAGCTTCAAATCCACCGCAGAGGACAGAGGTTCTTTTCCAGGAGCTTCTTCTCAACGATCTCAGCGTACTCAGCGGTGAAAGGGCTTTTCGGAACAGATTCATTCGATGTCCCGAGGACTTGCAAATGCAGGATCAAGACAAGACCAAAGAGCAGCTCATAGACGAATTGCGCCAATTGCGTAACCAGTTGGCTAGGTTACAGAAAGACACGATGGAACATAAGCTCGCAGCGGAGACGCTGAAAGCCTCTGCCATGCTTATTGAGATCGCAGAGCGCAAGCGGGCAGAGGAAGAGCTCGGCAAGTACCGGGATCAACTCGAAGATTTGGTAAAAGAACGCACTGCGGAACTGGCGAGTGTGAATGAGCGACTCACAGTTGAAATAGCGGATCGCCGGCAGACCCAGCGTGCGTTGCAGGAATCCCGGCAAATGTTGCAGTTGGTCCTGGATACCATTCCCGTGAGGGTCTTCTGGAAGGATCTCGATTCGAGCTATTTGGGCTGTAACCGCCCTTTCGCTTTTGATGCGGGTCTGCAATCTCCCCAGGAAATAATCGGGAAAAACGATTTTGAAATGGGTTGGGCGGAATACGCAGAGCTATACCGTTCGGATGACCGTTTGGTCATGAGAACCGGGCGTCCGAAAATCGGTTATGAAGAACCTCAGATAACACCGGATGGCAGCAGGATGTGGCTGCGTACCAATAAGGTTCCTCTTCGGGATGCGGAAGGAAATATCAGTGGTGTTCTGGGTACCTATGAGGACATTACAGCAAGCAAGCGAATAGAGGAGATGCTGCGAGAATCAGAGACCAGATACAGGATCGTTGCCGATAACACCCACGATTGGGAGTACTGGGTGAGTCCCGATGGACATTTTTTATACACCTCTCCATCCTGCCAAAGGATCACCGGGTACACGGCAAGTGACTTTGAAACAGATCCCGACCTGCTTTTCCGCATCCTTCACCCCGAGGATCTTGACCATTTTATGGCTCATGTGAAGGAGCGTCAGACCACAAGAGCTCCAGGCAGCCTGGAGTATCGCATTATTCATCGTGATGGCGCGATCAAGTGGATCGGACACCTCTGTCAGCCGGTATTCGATGCTCAAGGCTCTTTTCTGGGCCACCGCGGGAGCAACCGCGACATCACCGACCAAAAGCTGGTGGAGGAAGCGCTGCAGGACAGCTCACAGAAATTGAAACTCTTTGCTTATTCTGTCGCTCACGATCTCAAGAGTCCGGCAATCGGCGTCTATGGTCTGTCAAAGCTTCTGAGCAGGAACTACAGGGATCTTCTGGATGAAAAGGGGAGGGATTTTTGCGACCAAATCTCGAGAACGTCGGAGCATATTGCAGCGCTGGTTGACAAAGTCAATGTCTACATAGCCACAAAAGAGACTCCTCTCTCCATTGAGCCGGTAAACATGATTGAGATCTTCAGAATCATCAAAGATGAGTTCTCCGCACAACTCGGAATTCGTCAGATAGACTGGCTGGAGAGTGAGGCTGCGGTGGAAATCAAGGCCGATCGTCTGTCCATGATTAGAGCCTTCCGGAATTTTGTGGATAACTCCTTGAAGTATGGGGGGGAGCAGCTGAGCAAGATTTGGACCGGGTATGAAGAAACAAAGGATTTTCACATCCTCTCATTCAGCGATGATGGGAAGGGACTTAAAGATGAGGATTCGGAAAGGATCTTCACGGCCTTTCAACGAGATGAAAATTCAAAAGAAATCGAAGGGGCAGGCCTGGGCCTGAGCATAGTGAAAGAAATAGCCGAGCGACACGGCGGCAGAGTATGGGTAGAACCAAGAACCAAAAAGGGAGCTACCTTCTACCTCTCTATCCGAAAGAATCTACAGGCGACAACGACTCAGGCATGATGCCTGTGACTTCTCAATAAGTTCAGGCATCGACAACTTCGCAGGTCGGGTTTCCGTACCCGACACCATGGCGCAAAGGCTGGCGGGATTGGAATCCCGACCTGCTTATTGAGAGGTTGCATCGAACGACGCGGACTACGGGACCCGATTCAACCCTTTGGGAACAAGGGTTACCCGGGGCACGTTCTTGAGGGGGTTTTCGTCCACAAGGAGAACACAGCCGTATGTCTTCTCGAGAGTGTCGAATACGACCACTTCCCCGGGTGTACCCACACTCATCACCCGCCCTTGCTTCATGAGGAGCAGCCGATCGGCATAGAGGCAGGCGAGGTTCAGGTCGTGGGAAACCATGACGACACTCACCCCCTCGCGACTCCTCAGGTCTTCCATGAGATCCATCACCAGCAGTTGGTGAGCCAGGTCCAGTGAGGCCGTCGGTTCATCCAGGAGGATAAGCCGGGGCTGCTGGCACACGGCTCGGGCGATGAGGACCCGCTGTCGCTCCCCATGGCTTAACTCATCCAGCCTGCGGTGGGCGAGATGCTCCACGTGGGTGAACTCCATGGCCCGCCGGGCGATTTCCCTGTCCCTGCGCCTTTCGATCTCCATCAGCCCCAGATGCGGCGAGCGCCCCATGAGGACGACTTCTTCCACGGTGAAGGGGACATCCGTCGGGGCTGTCTGGGGTACGAGAGCGACACTCCGGGCAAGAGCCCTCCTGGAATAATTCCGGAGAGGCCGCCCCAGAATCTCCACATCCCCGCTTTTCGGCCTGATGGCTCCCGAAACGGCCTTGACCAGAGTCGTCTTGCCAGAGCCGTTGGGCCCGATGACAATGAAGAACTCTCCCTCTCCCACCCCAAAAGACACGCTGTCGACCACCAGCCGGTTTCCATAGGCATGGGTCAGATTATGCACCGCAAGTGCTTCCCTCATTGCCTCGACCTCTGCAGCAGGACAATGAAGAGTGGGGCGCCGATCATGGCCGTGATGACCCCCACGGGCATTTCCCCCTGGGCAGGCAGGGACCGGGCCAGGAGATCGCAAATGATGAGATAGGCTCCCCCGCCCAATAGACTTGCCGGCACGAGGAGACGATGATCCGGCCCAAACCCGAGTCGCAGCAGATGGGGCATCACCAGCCCCACAAAACCCAGAATACCCGAATGGCACACCGCCGTGCTCACCATGAACGACGTGATCACAAGTAAAGCCACTGATACGACCTTCACGTTCACACCCATGTTCTCGGCCATCTCCTCTCCCATGAGGAGCAGGTTCATGGGCCGAGACAGAACCAGGATGAGGGCAAAACAGGGCAGAAGAGTCAACGCAAGCATCCGGATCTGACCGGCGTCGGCCATGGAAAGGTCCCCCATGAGCCAGAAGAGGATGTTGTGGATGCGGGAATCCTGGGTGAGGGATACCAGGAACATGATGACGGATGAGCAGAATGCATTGACCATAACCCCGGCCAGGATCAGACTGTCCTTCCTCATGGCGGTCCCGACGGAGGAGATGACGAGGACCAGGAGCACAGTAGCCATACTGCCGGCAAAGGCCAGGAGCGAAACACCGGGGAAACGGGCGAGGCCCATGAGAATCCCGATGATGGCCCCCACGGCCGCACCTCCTGAGATGCCCAGGATATAAGGCTCCGCCAAAGGGTTTCGCAGAAGAGCCTGGAAGACCAACCCACCCAGGGACAGGACCGCCCCCACAAGGGCGGCCAGTACCACCCGGGGCAGGCGGATGCGCCAGACGATGTCGGCCATCGTGGGCTCCACTTCCCCGCCGCCCAGCAATATTTCAAAAACCTGCGACACGGTGAATCCGGAAGATCCCACCGAAAGGCCCGCCAGGGCACTCAGCGCCAAAAGCAATCCGAGCAGCAGGGTAATGGTGAAAATCCGCCTCAGTAGAGGCCGATGACGCGACACGGCGACGTCCATCAAAACAGCTCCGGATGGATGAGCCGTGCGAGCATCTCCAGTCCCTCAATCATGCGTGGAGTAGGACGGTCGAAGAGGTTCGAATCCACTACATGGACGCGACCCCGGCGGACAGCAGGCAAGCCGTCCCATCGATTCCATTCCTGTTTCACCTGTTCGAAATCCTGTCCGCGGGTCATGGAGGTGATGATGATGACCTCGGGCTGCAGTGCCAGCACCTGCTCACGGCTGTACCGGGGGTACGCCGTGGGCCCCTTCGTGAGGTTGGAGCCTCCCGCCGTCTCGATGAGCTCATGGATGAAGGTGTTTGTCCCTACGGCTACAATGGGGAGCACACCGATCTGGAAGAAGACCCCGGGACGGTGCTTAGCCAGAGTAACTTTCGATTTCACCAAGTCGATGCGTGACCGCATATCGGCGGCGAGCTCCAGCGCCTTTTCTCCGGCGCCCATGAGCCTTCCGATTTCCAAAACGGTCTCCACCGCTGTATCGAGATCTCTCGGATTGACCACGTAGACGGGAATGCCTAGGCTGGTCAACCGGATCACCAATTCCTCGGGATTACCGTCCCGGGTTGCGAGACAAAGATCGGGCCTCAGGGCGACGACACGCTCCAAATCCGGATGAACGTAAGAGCCGACGTTGGGCAACGCCCGCGCTTCGGTCGGAAAGTCGCAGTGCTGTGTCACACCCGCCACCCTTTTCCCTTCACCCAGGGCAAAGAGTATCTCGGTGATGCTGGGGGCAAGACTCACCACGCGACCCGGATCCTCGGGAAGCTGCACTTCCCGCCCCAGTTGATCCTTCACCAGGTATGCCAGGACTTCTGTCATCGGCAGGATGGAAAGGGCGATCGTGACCGTCACCCGGAGCAGAGCCCGCACCATCAAATTCCTTTCCCCCTTGAGAACTCGATATTGGCCCATCAGTCCGCCTTCGAAAGGCTTTTGAGTATTTGAGTTATACAGCACGGGTTTAATAACGCAAATATCATCGATGAAGCTGTAATGAGGCTTGCGCGGTTTTCAGCAAGTCCTTTGAGGAGTCGCCCGGACTTTGAGGAAGGGCGGCGTCCAACAGCAGCAGGGCTGGTCAATCCGAACAACGAGCATCATTGCAACCCAAAGCGGAACTGCGCGGTAGAGGTAGACGACCTTTTGAGCAAACACACAGGCGGGATCAGTGTCATCGACCTTGAAAATGAAACGATAACACGGAGGGCTATGCCTTGCTCCATCATCCATTTTCAGTAGAATTGCCTCAGGCTTATCAGGTCTTGAAACAACTTCTCAATAAGCTCAGGAGGCGACATATCTGTGGCTCGGGTTCTCCTACCCGACTCCTTGGCGCAAGAAGTGTCGGGATTGGAATCCCGACCCACTTATGGAGAAAGCACATCTTGAACAAATCCTCAAGGGGCCTGTCCTGCAGAAAAAGGACAAGCCCCCAAGTCTTCCTCCGATTCTCCGTTTTGGTTTTGCTGAGAATTCTCGCCTACGCTCACAAAAGCCTGCATTTCCTCAACCGTCAAAACCCGGGTTGATGGCGAGCCGGGAATTGCTTCATGCAGCGCTGCGCTTCATTGAATCGGCTGCCTTGAAGGCACCTGAAACTGGATGCGCCAATCCGCTCCTTTTCCTGAATCCGTCGAAAGGAGAGGAATCGGCCTCAGGGCTGAAATCCTGCCTCGCTATTTCTTGCCTCCAAATATGCGGATCAATTGATTGGCAGCGGCGGTGGGGGGCATTTTGCCGTCTGCCACTGATTTCTCGATCTTGGGAAGGGCCTTGACCACACTGGGATGTTTCAGGAAAAGGGCATGAAGATGCTCATTCAGCGTGGCATGTAGCCAATCCAATGTTTGCGATCGCCGGCGGGATTCAAAAACACCTGATCCAGTGGTCTGTTTTCGGAAATCCTCAATGACAGACCAGATTTCATCGATCCCTTCTCCTGTGAGGGCGGAGCAGGTGTAGGCCTTTGTTTGCCACCCCTTTGTCGCAGGTTGCAAATATTGCAACGCCCTCTCATACTCATTTCTGGCAACTTTCGCAAAGGCCTTATTGGCCCCATCAGCCTTGTTGACGAGAATCCCATCGGCAATTTCGGTAACGCCTCTCTTGATTCCCTGAAGCTCATCACCGGCGCCCGCGACCATCAACAACAGGAAAAAATCGACCATGGAGCGTACAGTGATCTCACTCTGACCAACCCCAATTGTCTCGATCAGGATTACATCATAACCGGCAGCTTCACAGACTAGCATCGTTTCGCGGCTCTTGCGGGCCACTCCTCCGAGGGTGCCACCGGAAGGAGACGGCCTGATGAAACAATCCATCTCGCGCGACAACCGCTCCATTCGTGTCTTATCCCCCAGAATGCTGCCTCCGGTAATACTGCTGCTCGGATCAACGGCAAGAACCGCCACTTTATGTCCCCGTCTAATGATATTGCATCCCAATGCTTCTATGAATGTGCTCTTCCCAGCGCCAGGCACACCGGAAATCCCGATCCGCATGGAATTTCCGGTAAAAGGCATGAGCCTCCCCAATACCTCCTGCGCCAGTTCCATATGAGCGTGGGAGTTGCTCTCAACAAGGGTGATAGTCCGCCCGAGCATTGCGCGATCGCGCTTCATGACCCCTTCAACATAGTCTTCTACCGTAAAGGAAGGACGTCTGTATTTCGCAGGTACAGGAGTGTGGCTTGTGCCTGCACAAGATGCTAGGCCGTCATGTCCCCCTTCAACACCATCCATTACACGACACGCAAATTCCTCCCCGGCATTCTGAGGAGCCCATTCGGGCAGTTTATCTTTCTTTGACATGGTCTAACCTTTATGCCGCAAGCGGGTTGACAGTTCTTCCAATACCCTTTGCGCGGCAACAGGGACCACCGTACCGGGTCCAAATATTGCCGCAGCTCCGTGTTCCCTTAAATATTCATAGTCAGGCGCGGGAATCACTCCACCAATGACAACCATGATATCTTCCCGGCCAAGTTTTTTCAGTTCCTCGACAAGCGCCGGCAACAGGGTTTTGTGGCCCGCTGCAAGGGAGCTGAACCCGACAACATGAACGTCGTTTTCCACTGCCTGCCGGGCTGTTTCTTCGGGGGTTTGAAAGAGGGGGCCGATGTCCACATCAAATCCCATATCCGCGAACGCGGTGGAAATCACCTTGTATCCACGGTCATGTCCATCCTGTCCCATCTTGGCAACCAGTATACGGGGACGACGCCCTTCCCGCTTTTCAAATTCTTCGGTCATCTTTATAACGTTTTGAATTTCTTCCCTTTCATCGTATTCGGAGCTGTAGACTCCCGAAATTGACCTGATGGTCGCTTTGTAACGTCCCCAAACTTTCTCCAGGGCGTCGCATATCTCACCAACCGACGCCCTCGCTCTTGCTGCTTCGATGGCAAGAGCGAGCAGATTGCCCTCACCGGTTTCCGCACATCTCGTGAGCGCATTCAGTGCGGCCGTGACCTTTGTGTCATCCCTTTCGCTCCTCAATTTTTTCAGACGCCTTATCTGCGACTCGCGGACAGCAATGTTGTCCACTTCCAGGGTCTCCATGGCAGCCTCCTTCTCCAGACAATACTTGTTGACGCCGACTATGGTCTCCTTCCCGGCATCTATATTTGCCTGTCTGCGAGCAGCAGCCTCTTCGATGCGCATCTTGGGCAACCCTGTTTCAATGGCCTTGGCCATGCCTCCAAGACTCTCAATTTCCTGAATGTGCGCCCATGCCCGCCGCATGATCGCATCGGTCAACGCCTCCACATAGTAGGAGCCTCCCCACGGATCCACCGGCCTCAGAATATTTGTCTCTTCCTGCAGATAGAGCTGGGTATTACGGGCAATGCGGGCGGAAAAATCCGTCGGCAAGGCAATGGCTTCATCGAGGGAATTGGTATGCAAGGATTGTGTGTGACCCAAGGCGGCCGCCATGGCCTCGATGCATGTGCGCGCAACGTTGTTATAAGGATCTCCCTCAGTGAGGCTCACACCTGCGGTCTGGCAATGAGTGCGCAACATCAGCGACTTGGGGTTCTTAGGGTTGAACTGTTTGATAAGCTTGGCCCACAATGCACGAGCAGCGCGCATTTTTGCTACTTCCATGAAATAGTTCATATGATTCGCCCAAAAGAAGGAAACGCGAGGGGCAAAATCGTCGATATTCAACCCTGCTTTTAAGCCGGTGCGAATGTAGTCCAGACCGTCCGCGATGGTATAGGCCATCTCGATATCGCAGGTGGCGCCCGCTTCCTCCATGTGGTAGCCGGAGATGCTGATACAATTATACTTGGGCATGTTCTTGCTTGTATAGGCAAAGATATCACCGATGAGGCGCATGGACGGTTCGGGGGGAAAGATGTAAGTGTTTCTGACCATATATTCTTTTAGAATATCATTTTGTATGGTGCCTGCGAGCTGCTCCTGTTTTACACCCTGCTCCTCGGCGGCCACGATATAGTAAGCCAATATCGGCAGCACCGCCCCGTTCATGGTCATTGAAACACTCATCTGGTCCAGGGGAATACCGTCAAACAGGATGTTCATGTCCAGGATGGAATCCACCGCAACTCCGGCCTTGCCAACGTCGCCAACAACCCTGGGGTTGTCTGAATCGTAGCCACGGTGCGTGGCAAGGTCAAAGGCTATGGACAGTCCCATCTGTCCTGCTTCGAGATTCCGTCGATAAAAGGCGTTGCTCTCCTCGGCGGTTGAGAAACCGGCATACTGCCGCACGGTCCATGGCTTTTGAACATACATGGTGGCAAAGGGCGCCCTGATAAAAGGAGGAATACCGGGCATGGAGAGGGGCATGTGCTCAAGGTCATTTATGTCGTCGGCCGTGTAGACCGGTTTGACCATTATTTGTTCCAGGGTCCTCCACCACAGCTGATCGACGGAGCAGCCGGCTTCTCTTTCAGCCAATGCCTCCCAGTCTCTCATAGTGCTTGAAGGGGAATGCACGTCATAATCGATTGCGGTAAAATCCGGTATATTCATGATATCACCCCTTCCTTCCTTTGAAGTCTTGTCAACAGCGCAACGACATCCGCATTCATGAATATGAATTCGTCCACCCCTGCTTCCTTAAAGGTCTCGATGTGGTCCTTCGGATAACCCGCCAGGATCACCGTCGTGTCCGGCTGCGCCTCTTTGAGCTTGCGGGTGAGTGGGGGTACGAGATCCGGATAGGTTTTATCCGTTGAACAGATTACGACAATCTTTGCGCCGGAACCGATTGCCGCCTCGGCAGCCTTGTCCACGTCAGGGAAGCCCTTGTTGGTGACCACTTCAAAACCGCCCAGCCTGAAAAAGTCGATCGAGAAATCCGCCCTGGCCTTATGCTGTGGTATGGGTCCCATATTTGCCAGAAAGACTCTGGGACGAAAACCTGTTTTCGCCACATAATCCTCAGCCGCCTTGCGCAAAGATTCGAATGTCTCGGCTCCTCTGTAGATGCGAACAGGATCGATGGCAATCTTCTCGCCATCTTCCGAACGCAAATCTTTGGTGATTTCTCCCAGAGTCTTGCCGGACCGGGCCGCATTGATCAATTCCTCAACCACTCCATCTACAACAGTAAAAGGATTTGGAAACGGTTTCATCTTCAATGCCTTTCATTGATCAGGATCGGTCGCCGATCGATATTGAGCCAGTTGGGTGAGTCGATTCATATAGAGAGCGTCGTAGTCGGGCTGAATGGCTTCGGGAGTTCTCTCAAGCAGATTCGGATACTTGTTGGTACCGACAAAGGCATCTTTGCGCGTGGCAATGCCTTTTTCACGTTTTGCAGCTGTATCGGCCAGCAGTCTTTGAGGAAATCCTTCCTGAAGCGCCTTGAACATGCCACCCCTCTTTTCAATCTCCTGAAACAATCGCCATGCCTTTCGCGCCGCGGCATCCGTAATGGACTCCACATACCAGCAGCCCCCCGCCGGGTCCACGACCTTGTCAAAATGGCACTCGTCCTTCAAAATGATATGGACATTGCGGGCAATACGCCTTGTAAACTCACCTGGCAGACCGATGGGCTCATCAAAAGGGGCGACATGCAAACTGTCACAACCGCCACAGATAGAGGCGAATGCTTCAGTCGTAACCCTCAGCATATTCACGTAAGGGTCGGTGGCGGTCTTGTTCCAGGACAAGGTACGGGAGTGTATATACATGCGCTTCGAATCATCATTTCCGCCGAAGGCCTCGACAACTCTTTCCCAGACCAGCCTGGCAGCACGAAATTTCGCAATCTCCATAAAGAAATCACCGCCGGTCGAAAAGGAAAAACCGATTCGCTGCGCAATATCGTCAATGGAGATACCCCGCGACAGCATTTCACGCAGATATTCCACGCCGGTTGCCGCCATAAACGCCAATTCTTGAACAGCACTGCCGCCGGCGTTTCGAAAGGGATGACCGTGAATCGCCATGGTTCGCAGTCGGGGTGCATTGTCTCTTGCCCATATTGTCAGCTGCGCCGATTCCCCATAGAGGTTCTCCAGGGTGCTGGGCAGAGCGCCGTTGAGAGAGAGCGATCCAAGCGGGTCCACCATGATCCAACCCTTCAGTTTTTCGGTAGATTTTCCCTCTTTACGCATATGGGAGGCAATCAGCACGACCACGGCCAAACCGGAAGCCCCGGCCTGGAGGAGGATCGGTATCTGTTCGAGATCAATCCCGTCAAATGCCTTCGCCACATCATCTACTGTAGCTAA